>JAOAPT010000430.1 GCA_025463045.1 Candidatus Solibacter sp. | reverse complement strand
AAGGCTTCAGATCATCGTCCAACTCATACACCAACGGCATGCCCGTCGGGATATTCAGTTCGACGATGTCCGCCTCGCTTACACCATCCAGGTATTTCACCAGCGCGCGCAAGCTGTTGCCGTGCGCCGCGATGATGACGCGCTGTCCGCTCTGGATCGCCGGAGCGATCGTCTCGTGCCACAGAGGCAGGAAGCGCGCCACCGTGTCCTTCAGGCACTCGGTGAGCGGGAGCTCTTCCTTCGAGAGCCCCTTGTACCGCGGATCGTGGCCCGGGAAGCGCGGATCGTCCGGCGTCAGTTCGGGCGGTGGAATATCGTAGCTGCGACGCCAGATTTTCACCTGGTCCTCGCCGAACTTCGCCGCCGTCTCCGCCTTATTCAGGCCCTGCAGCGCGCCGTAATGCCGCTCGTTCAAACGCCACGAGCGATGCACCGGAATCCACATCAGGTCCATGCCGTCGAGCACCGTCCAAAGCGTCCGGATGGCGCGCTTCAACACAGAGGTGTAGGCCACGTCGAAGACGTAGCCCTCCCGTTTCAAAACCTCGGCGGCTTCATTCGCTTCCTGCCGGCCCTTGTCGGACAAATCGACGTCGGTCCAGCCCGTGAAGCGATTTTCCTTATTCCACGTGCTTTCGCCGTGGCGGATTAGTACGAGTTTTTTCACCGGCTGTACGCCTTTCTGCCGGGAAACACGGCCGCTGCGCCCAGGCGCTCTTCGATGCGGAGCAGCTGGTTGTATTTGCAGATGCGATCCGTACGGCTGGCCGATCCGGTCTTGATCTGGCCGGCATTCGTCGCCACCGCGAGATCCGCGATGAACGGATCTTCGGTCTCGCCCGAACGGTGCGACACGACCGCGGTGTAGCCCGCGTTCGACGCCATCTGCATCGCTTCGAGCGTCTCGGTCAACGTGCCGATCTGGTTGACCTTCACCAGAATCGAATTCGCCACGCCACCCTCGATGCCCTGCTTCAAGCGCGTGCTGTTGGTGACGAACAGATCGTCGCCCACGAGCTGAATCTTATCGCCGACGGTATCGGTGAGCAGCTTCCAGCCGGCCCAATCGTCCTCCGCCATGCCGTCTTCGATCGAGAGAATCGCCGGATACTGGCGCACCCAGTTGGCCCAGAATTCGACCATCTGTTCGCTGGTGCGCTCGCTCTTGTCGCTCTTCTTGAAGACGTACTTGCCGCCCTTGAAAAATTCGCTGGATGCCGGATCGAGGCAGATGCCGATGTTCTCGCCGGGCTTGTAGCCGGCCTGCGCGATCGCTTCGAGACAGCTCTCGATTGCTTCCTCGTTCGACTTCAGCATCGGCGCAAAGCCGCCCTCGTCGCCGACCGCCGTCGAATAGCCCTTCTTGCTGAGCACCTTCTTCAAGGTGTGAAATACTTCGACGCCCATGCGCAGCGCTTCGCTGAAACTCGGCGCACCGAAGGGAGCGATCATGAATTCCTGCAGGTCGACCGAATTATCCGCATGCGCGCCGCCGTTGATGATGTTCATCATCGGCACGGGCAAAGTGCTGGCGCCGACTCCGCCCAAGTAGCGATACAGCGGAGTGCGCTGCGCCGCGGCAGCCGCGCGCGCCGTCGCCATCGACACCGCCAGAATTGCGTTGGCGCCGAGGCGTCCCTTATTCGGTGTGCCGTCGAGCGCGATCATTGCCTGGTCGATCTCGGCCTGCTGGGTGGCGTCCTTCCCGTGAAGCGCGGTCGCGATTTCGCCGTTGATGTTCTTGGCCGCGGTCAGGCAGCCCTTGCCCAGATAGCGTCCCTTGTCGCCGTCGCGCAGTTCCACTGCTTCATGCTCGCCGGTCGATGCTCCGGAAGGCACGGCGGCCCGGCCCATACTGCCGTCCGCGAGAAAAACATCCGCTTCCACAGTCGGATTCCCGCGGGAATCCAGAATCTCTCGTCCAAATACACGTACAATCGTCGTCAAAATATTGCTCCTCAAAAAATTAAGCAGGATCGGGGGCCGTTAACATCCCCGTTTCCAGGTTCCCGACGACGGTGACACCGCCTTCGGTAACCTGGTGGCCATTAGCAAGATCGGCCTCGACATCGAAACCAATCGAACTCGATTCCGGGATCTTCGCTCCCGTACTCACGATCGCCCGTCGGATGCGGCTGTAGCGGCCGACCTCCACGTTGGGCATCAAGATCGAATACTCCACTTCACAGTAACTGTGCACGCGCACCCCTGGCGACAGCACGCTATGCAGCACGCGCCCGCCGGAGACGATGCAACCCGCGCTCACGATCGAATCCACCGCCAGCCCCATCCGGCGGCCTTCCTGGGCGAAGACGAATTTCGCCGGCGGCTGCTGCGTGGCCCTCGTGCGGATCGGCCAGCGCTGATCGTACAGGTTAAATTCCGGAGTGACGCTGACCAGGTCCATATTCGCCTCATACAACGCGTCGAGCGTGCCGACATCGCGCCAGTAGCGCGATTGTTTGGCGTTCATGTCGCGGAAATCGTAGGCGGTCATCCGCACCCGGTCCAGATTCCGCGGGATCACGTCTTTGCCGAAATCGTGGCTCGACATCGCATCCTGCGAATCCTCGTAGAGCAAGCGCAGCAGGACGTCGGTGTTGAACACGTAAATCCCCATCGACGCGCTGACCATCGTCGGGTCGAACCGCGAACGCGCCGGGTTCCCGTGGGCCGGCTTTTCCTCGAACCCGGTGATCCGGTACGTCGCGTCGATCTCCAACACGCCGAAGCGCACGGCCTCGGCGGGCTGCACCTGGATGGTCGCGATCGTGACCTCTGCGCCGTTACGCCGGTGCCAGTCGATCATCTCCCGGTAGTTCATCTTATAGATATGATCGGCGGATAAGATCAGAGTAACTTCGGGCGATTCGGCCTCGATGCTCTGGAAGTTCTGGAACACCGCGTCGGCGGTACCTTGGTACCAGTCCGCATGGACCCGCTGCATCGGCGGCAGCACCTCCACATACTCGCCCATCTCAGGCGACAAGATGTTCCAGCCGTCGCGGATATGTCGCAGCAGTTCCAGGGATTTGTACTGTGTTAAAATCAAGATTCGACGAACGTCGGAGTTAATACAGTTGGAGAGAGTGAAGTCAATGATGCGATAGGCCCCGCCGAAAGGCACAGCCGGCTTGGCGGTGTCCTTCGTAAGGGGGTAGAGACGCTCCCCGGCACCACCTGCCAGCAGAATCGCTAATACATTTTCCATTTCAGCGTAATCCTCTGAAAAGAAAGGGTATTGCCAGGCTTTGGGCAGACGTGTCGAAGTCTGTACCAAATTTGGGCTTGACTTTATTTCTCAACAACCTATGATATCAGTACCTCTTGTGTGAAGTGTAGGAAATTAACGGGTCGCGCCATCACTCCAGTGAAGTCGGTCCTTGTCAAATCCAAAGTTTCGCATGGGAATTCTTGGTCGAGTTGGGAGGTGTATTTCGTTTGGCAGAAGTTAAGCTTCAAGAGGGTGAAACCTTAGAAAACGCCCTACGCCGTTTCAAGCGCAAGGTTCAGCAAGAAGACATCATCAAAGAAGTAAAGCGTCATTCCTTCTACTTGAAACCGGGTGAGAAGCTCCGGGCCAAGCAAGCGCTGGCCCGCAAACGAAACCGGAAGAAGTCGCGCCGGGAAGTCGAATAACCAACGGGTAGTTACACGGGCGGGATCCAGTTCCCGCCCGACTCCTACAAATTGCTCAAGTGGATAACGGGGAATACTCCATGCCCGAGTTTCAGGACCGCGTGCTCAAGTGCGTTGATTGCGGAGCGGATTTCGTATTTACAGCGGGAGAACAGCACTTCTTCCACGACAAGAACTTCAAGAACGAACCCAAGCGTTGTAAGGCCTGTAAGACCAAACGCCAGGGTTCTTCCGGTGGCGGGTTCACCAAGACCGAAACGATGACGATGTGCTCGCAGTGCGGGAGGGAGACAACGGTTCCCTTCAAGCCTACGCAGGGCCGCCCGGTCTACTGCCGCGAGTGCTTCCTCACCAGGAAAGCTACAGGCGCGACGGCTGGGTAATCACTCAGCACCATTTCTTACCGCGGAATGGCGTATGATCGCGATGGCGAACTACGCCATCGACCCCCGTCTTCTTCGCGACATGGTCCCCGCGGCTACGCTTTTGGATGAGTTCGAGGGTCGCACCTACGTCAGCCTCATCGGATTCCGATTCCTTCGGACCCGCGTTCGCGGGTTCTGGATTCCCTTCCATGACGATTTCGACGAAGTCAATCTGCGCTTCTACGTGAAGCGCACGGTCGGCGGTGAAGTTCGCCGCGGCGTGGCCTTCATTCGAGAGATCGTGCCGCGCTACGCCATCGCCAAGGTCGCCCAACTCGTGTACGGCGAACCCTACGTTTCGCTTCCCATGCGCCATCGCGTCGCGGGACCGACGTCCGAAGGCGGCCGGGTCCGCGTCGAATACGGGTGGCGCACACGCGGGCAGTGGAACGCAATACGCATGGAGGCCGAGGGACGTCCCGCGCTCGCGCCGCCCGGCAGCCTGCAGCAATTCATCACCGAGCATTACTGGGGCTACAGTCGGCAGCGTGACG
>JAOAPT010000407.1 GCA_025463045.1 Candidatus Solibacter sp. | reverse complement strand
ACCTTGATCACCGCGACGCCATTCAGGGACTGCGACTCTATATGCTCGATGTTATTAACGCTGGTGGTGAGAGAGCGCTCGAAGATAGAGACAATACGAGTCTCCATCTCGGTAGGTGCCAGGCCCGTGTAAGTCCAGATAACACTGATCACCGGGATGTTGATGCTGGGGAAGATGTCGACTGGGGTACGGAGCAGTACGACAGGACTGATCAGAAGCAGCACCAGGGAGAATACGATGAAGGTATAGGGGCGCGCAAGCGCGAGCTTTACTATCCACATAGAGAACCTCTTCGAGTTGTGGTGGGTGACCCGAGAAAGAGCCGGGCGTCATTAAAATCAACGACGGGAATCAAACATTGCGTGGGACGACGCGGAAACACGGCCTCTGTCGAACGGGCGACGAGCCGGTATCAATTGTGCACAACATCTAGCCAAGGGCTTCGCCCTTGAAATCCCATAGCCTGCAGGCAAGTCTTAACATGTCAAGACTGCCTCGGAATTGTTGAAGAATTTCTGTTTACGATTTGAGGCGTAAGAATCTAAAAGCTCCCGTTCGCCATAGCTTTCGAGACACCGCGTTTGCGCATCTTGCTGATCAAAGTGGTCCGTTTCACACCGAGGCGTGCCGCTGCACCGGCGGCACCGCCCACAACCCAATTGGTCTCACGGAGGGCGTTCAAGATGTGATCCCGCTCCGCGTCGGCCAGAGTGACGGGTTCAGTCGGGAATTCCACGTGGGATGGCAGTGCCGTCAGCTGCAGCACATCGCCACGGGTCATGATGACCGCCCGTTCGATGAAATTCTGCAATTCGCGAATGTTTCCAGGCCACGGATAGCGGAGCAGCCCCTCCATGGCTTCCGAAGTGATCTTCCCGATCTGCTTGGCCATGCTCTCCGCATATCGATGGACAAAGTGCGCCACTAACATCGGAATGTCTTCCATGCGGTGGCGAAGCGGCGGAAGGGCGATGGGAAAGACATTAAGGCGGTAGTAGAGATCAATCCGGAACAGCTTCTCTGCGACCAGGCCGGCGAGGTCTTGATTGGTGGCGGCCACCACTCGAACACTGACGCGGCGGGTATGCGTGCTACCCAGCCGTTCGAACTCCTGCTCTTGCAAAACGCGCAGCAGCTTCGCCTGCAGTTCGAGCGGGATGTCGCCGATCTCATCGAGGAACAGAGTGCCGCCGTCCGCCGCTTCGAAACGGCCCAATTTCTGCGCCACGGCGCCTGTGAAGGCGCCCTTTTCGTGGCCGAAGAGCTCGCTTTCAAGCAGTCCCAGAGGAATCGCCGCGCAGTTTAATTTCACGAACGGCCGATGCTGCCTCCTGCTGTTCGTGTGAATGGCCTGCGCGATGAGTTCCTTGCCGGTACCTGTTTCGCCCTCGATCAGAACGGTGGAGTCGGTGGGGGCCACGGTGCGGATTTGATCCAATACTTCGCCAAGCACCGAACTGGAACCGACGATACCGTCAAAACCATTTCGGCTCTCTCGCGCATCATGCTGGGACTCCAGGTATCGATCGAGTGAGACGAAGCCGTCGAGTAAGCCGGCCGCTCCTGCCGTGGACGGCGGGACCGCGCAGGAGCGACGCCGTAAATCCCCCTCTTGTCCTCTCATCGCAATGGAATTATCCAAAAGCACCTTTCTACCCTCCTTCTGAGAATTCGTTGAGCTATAACCGAGTGTCCGGTGAAACTTACTTTCTATGTTCATTCTGGGGCCGGTTGCCTTTATCAACAACCCTCGATGGAAGTTCCGCTTACCAGCTAGATCTGGATGTCGGATGGCACCCCTTTCGAGGGGCATGAGGCTAACACGCAGGCGCGGGCACAGCGGTTCCCGCACGGGTTTGGAGAGACCGGCGATTCGTCGCCACTGTGGTTTTACAAGACTGTGGTACAAGACTGTGGTTTTACAAGAGGGAAAGGGGCTTACCGCTGAGGAATCTGAATGCGCTTCCGTCCGAAAAGGCGCGCATCTACGGACCAAGCACCAGGTCCGAGCATCGCCAGCGACGCGCCCAAGACCCCAAGCAGGATGTGTATCCACGGATCATTGGAATGGTTGGAATGCGAGAACGCGAGACAAATCTCCGCTACTGCCAGCAGCACACCCGCGACCGGTGTCCAGACACCGACCACCAACAGCGCAGCGGCGGCGGCTGCCAACAACTGCACGCCGGCGAGTGGCGGCAGATTCGCCGCCAAGAGTCCCGCAATCCCATGTTGAAGGGGTGGAATGGCCGCGACTGCTCGCAAGAATACGAGTCCGAGTCCAGGCCGACCGTCCGGAAATGTGGAGAAAAGCCGTTGCACAAGTGATCCCGTTCTCAGACTAACTTGATTCGGAACCGCATCAAACCCTAAAAAGCGGATTCAGTGAGCCCCTCTTTCGAGGGGATTAGAGGTCGAGGGGCTTAGAGTTCGATGATTCCGCGCTTCAGCCCGATGGTAACGGCGTGGGTCCGATCATTGGCGCCTAGTTTGGCGAGAATGTTTTTGATGTGACCCTTCACGGTTTCTTCCGTGATGGTGAGCTGGGCGGCGATCTCTTTGTTCGCATTACCGCCCGAAACCAGCCGTAGAACCTCAATTTCCCGAGCGGATAATGAGTCATCGGTGGCATGCTCGGCAAGTTGCGTGGCCACCTCGGGAAGGATCCGCTTTTGCCCGGCATGGACCAGACGAATCGTATCCAGCAGTTCCTTCCGCAACAGACCTTTGAGCAGGTAAGCTCGCGCCCCGGCCTTGAGCGCTCGCAACACCTGAACGTCTCCCGTATAGGTCGTCAGAACGACGATTCGCGCCGCGGGGAACTCCGCGCAAATCGCGATAATGGCATCGACACCGTTCATCTCCGGCATCTGCAAATCCATCAGGGTTACATCGGGACGATGTTTCCGAAATTGTTCGATCGCCTCGCGGCCGTTGGAAGCCTCTGCGACCAGTGTCATGTCCGGTTGACCGGCCAAAAGCGCCGCCACGCCCTCGCGAAGGAGGGGGTGATCGTCGACCGAGAGAATGCGAATTGGAGCCCGATCCGTGCTCATCAGCGGCTTCCTTCCGTTCCGTACGCAACTGTCCCTGGGATGCGCAAATCCACCTCCGTGCCCAGTCCAGCCTCGCTCCATATATCGAGCCGCGCACCCATCTGCTCGGCGCGTTCGCGCATGCCCGGCAAACCCCAGTGTCCATCCCGCCCTGCATTCAAGAGCTTCGGGTCGATGCCCTTTCCATCATCCCGGATTCGCAGACGAAGAAGGCGTTCGCCATAGGTGATGTCCGCTTCGATTTTATTAGCCTGTGCGTGGCGGAATGCATTTCGCAGAGCCTCGCATGCGATGCGATAGATATCGTCGCGAAGGATGGGATGCAACTCGCGCGGTGTGCCCTCTATAGAAACGCGGAGCGTCGGCGAGCCACCGCCATCGTGGACGGAGCTGAGTTCCTCACCTAAAGCCGCCATGGCTTGCGCCAACTCATTCGTAGTAGTTGTGGATGAGCGCAAATTCTGAATCGCATCGCGGCCTTCCATAATGGCCTGGTCGGCCCGATCGAGAACCTTTTCGAGAGCTTCCTTCGCCTGTCCGGACGGCAACGAATCATAGACCGCTTGAAAGTTGAGCATCAAGCCCTGGAAACTCTGCAATAACGTATCGTGCAGTTCGCGTGCGATGCGGGTTCGTTCGGCGAGGCGCTCTTCAAATCGTAGGATGAGCTGCGCTTCGGTCAACTTGCGCACGCGGGCCACCATCGCGGTAATCGCCCAGGCGGTGGTCAAGAAAGCAGCAGCTGCCACAATGGCCAGCGGATTCTTCGTTCCTGTCGGTGAGAGCAGCGGAAGAAAGTAGTTATGCAAGCAGACAACCGCTATCAGAGAGACGGCAAGCGACGACAAAAGGCCAGCCCGGAGGGACACGAATACAACAACGATCAGATAGAGAAGGGAGATTGACCCGGGTTGGAGGTGGAGCCATACGGCGGCAAGCGTGATCAATGCCAGGCCGATGATGCCAAGCAAGAACTGCGCCGCTGATTTGCCAGTCGAAATCCAGAATGTCCCGGTCATGGGCGGGTGACGCGCGATCCACATCAACGCGTCACAGATAGATTATCGCTCCAAAGCGCGGAGCGTGTCGCCCGGATGTCAGACGGTGTCACCCAATCAGCTCGGGAGCGGGAAGGGGCAGACAAAACCATTGAAAAATCAGAGGCCGCGATTCGGGTATCCACATGCACTCATCACGGCTGGGAAACAAAACGAGTGCCGGGAAGCAGCAAGGCCCGGCAATCGATCGAAAGATGAAGGAGAAAGAACATGAATACCAGATTGAATGCATTATGCCTCGGCGGTATTTTGGCGCTGGTTCCTTTTTTGGCGCAGCCGGTAAGGGCGGATGAGTGGAACAAGAAAACGGAGTTTGAGTTTAGCGGGCCGGTGCAGATTCCCGGCAAGGTGCTGGCAGCCGGCAAGTACGTCTTCCAGCTCGAGGATAGCGAGTCCGACCGCTACATCGTTCAGGTGTTTTCGGAGGATTCGAACGGGAAGGAATCGCTGGTCGCGACCCTGATCGCGGTTCCGGAGTATAGGGAGGAGACGCCCGACAAACCGATGGTCCGTTTCGACGAGCGGCCCGCCGGAACGCCCGAGGCGATTCATAGTTGGTTTTATCCCGGAGACAACACCGGTTGGCAGTTCGTTTATCCCAAAGGCGAGACTCTGGGGACAGCCGCGAATATGACCCCGGCTCCGGCCCCGGTGACCGCGGCGGCGGCTCCGAGTATGCCGGACCCGCCCCAGGTCCAGGATGCAGAGCCAACGGATAAAGAAGTGGCGGAAGTCGAAGAGGAAGTAACGGCCGCGGAGCCCGCTGCACCAGCCGCTCCCGCCGCAGAGGTGGCCCTGGTGCCCACACCGGAAGCTGATAGCCAGGCCGGCGCGGACCGGATGCTACCGGAGACGGGCGGACTTTCCGTTCTGGAACTCGCGATCGGCCTCTCGATGGTGGTCGGCGGCATCGCGGTCGTATCGGCGTCGCGTCGTACTTCCGCAGTCTTGAGCGAGGCCCCCGGTGCGAAAGAGTAGTTGGTTAATTGGACTCGGCAGCGCCCTCATTCTTGGGGGCGCTGCTTGTCTGGCGTGGCAGTTTTGGCTGCAGCACGAACGGGCCGATGCACAACGGCACGCCAAGGAATGGCTGGACAGAAGGTCCGCGGTTCCCCGCCCCGCGCCTGCATCGCCCGTGCGCCGCGGCGACGTGGTCGCGGAGATCGATATTCCCCGCCTCCAGGTATCCGTGATGGTCTTCGAAGGCGACGACTTAGGAATTCTGGCAAAGGGAGCGGGACACATTCCGGGGACCGCGCTTCCGGGGACAGCGCTTCCGTCGGGCAGCGGCAACATCGGAATTGCCGCGCATCGCGACACATATTTCCGTCCGCTGCGTAGCGTTCATGCGAATGACGTGATCTCCCTGAAGACGGCCGCAGGCACCTCGCGGTACATGGTCACGGAGACTAAGATCGTGCGGCCTTCTGATATTGGCGTTCTGGCGCCTGTCCCGGGGCGCGACTTGACGTTGGTGACCTGCTATCCGTTCTTTTATTTCGGGAGCGCGCCGGAAAGATTCATCGTGCACGCTCGCAAAGTCGGATGAGGAATTACAGGGCGCAAGATGATTCCTGCCCTGGCAGGATCGCTAGGGAAGTGATAGTGCAATTCATCTCGCCAAGGTGGTTTCGCGCGGGTGACGCAATAGCGACACATGGCGTATTGTCGACGCGGGCGACCCGAGTCCGCCCATGGAATTCAGGGATTTCGATATGGCACCGAGAGTGCATTTCTTAGATTGGCGGTCACTCAGATGACGATCCTCATTGATGGTTCTCCTAAAGACGCACAGACCGGTGAGCGTCTCATCGACGTGATCGCCCACGCCGGGGTCGAGCTTCCCCACGTCTGCTATCACCCGCAGCTCGGCCCCATCCAAACGTGCGACACGTGCCTCGTGGAAGTCGACGGCGAACTGGTGCGTGCCTGCGCGACCCCGGTTTCAGAGGGCATGTCCGCGCAGACTACGTCGACGCGGGCGAGGTCTGCGCGATCAGAAGCGTTCGATCGCATTCTGACCAATCACCTCCTGTATTGCACCGTGTGCGACAACAACAACGGCAACTGCACGGTGCACAACACCACCAAGATGCTGGGCGTCGAGCACCAGAGTTTGCCATTCAAAACCAAGCCCTACGAAGTCGACAACACTAACCCGTTTTACCGTTACGATCCCGACCAGTGCATTCTCTGCGGCCGCTGCGTTGAAGCCTGCCAGAGTCTCGAGGTCAACGAGACTCTATCCATCCGCTGGGAGGATCCTCATCCGCGGGTTCTGTGGGATGGAGGGGCGACGATCGGCGAATCGAGCTGCGTTTCCTGCGGCCATTGCGTTACGGTCTGTCCCTGCAATGCCCTCATGGAAACAACCATGCTGCATCACGCAGGGTTCATGACCGGACTGTCCAAGCCGACGATCGACGGGATGATCGACATCGTCAAGGGCATCGAGCGTGAGACTAGCTATACCGCGATTCTCAAAGTCTCCGAAGTGGAGGCGAGGATGCGCGAGACGCGGATCCGCCGCACCAAGACGGTGTGCACATACTGCGGTGTCGGCTGCAGCTTCGACGTCTGGACAAAGGATCGCCACATTCTGAAAGTAGAGCCGGCGGACGGCCCTGCGAACGGCGTTTCCACCTGCATTAAGGGAAAATTTGCATGGGATTTCGTCAACAGCCGCGACCGCCTCACTGCGCCGTTGATCCGCGAGGGCGACCGTTTCCGCGAGGCCGGCTGGGACGAGGCACTGGACCTGGTTGCGAAACGATTCTCCGAGATCAAGGCCGCGAATGGCCCTGACGCGCTCGGCTTCATCGCCTCTTCGAAATGCACCAACGAAGAAAGCTACCTGATGCAGAAGTTGGCTCGGGCGGTGATCGGCACCAACAACGTGGACAATTGCTCACGATACTGCCAGGCTCCGGCGACCGCCGGCCTGTTCCGAACGGTGGGTTACGGCGGCGATTCCGGTTCGATCGCAGACATCGAAAAGGCGGACCTGGTGGTTATCATCGGCAGCAATACGGCTGAGAGCCACCCGGTCCTGGCCACGCGGGTGAAGCGAGCGCACAAGCTGCACGGTCAGAAATTGATTGTCTCCGATCTGCGGGAGAATGAGATGGCGCGGCGCGCCGACGTGTTCCTCCACCCAAGGCCAGGTACGGATCTGGTGTGGCTTTCGGCCATCAGCCGTTACCTCCTCGACAACGGCCTTGCGCACGAGGCGTTCCTCAGGGAATGGGTCAATGACCTCGACGCATATCGAAAGAGCCTGGGGCCGTTCACGCTCGAATTCGCGTCGCGTACCTGCGGCCTCACAATCGATACCTTGAAACAGGTCGCGGACATGATCGCCAATGCGGAGCGTGTCTGCGTTCTCTGGGCCATGGGCGTGACGCAACACAGCAATGGTTCCGACACCTCAACGGCTATATCGAACCTGTTGCTCGTGACTGGAAATTACATGCGGCCGGGCACAGGCGCCTACCCTCTGCGCGGCCACAACAACGTGCAGGGTGCAAGCGATCACGGATCGATGCCGAACTTCCTGCCCGGCTATCAGTCCATCGACGATCCCGAGGTGCGGGACAGGTTCGAGAATGGCTGGAAAGTTCCGCTGCCGTTCACCAAGGGTCTGGACAATCACGAGATGGTCGACGCCATTCACCAAGGGAAGCTGAAGGGCATGTACCTGTTCGGTGAAGAGATGAGCATCGTCGATTCGAATGCCAATTATGTCAGCGCCGGTTTCGGCAAGCTCGACTTCTTCGTGGTTCAGGATATCTTTTTCAGCGAGACGTGCAAGTTCGCCGACGTAGTGCTTCCGGCCTGTCCCAGCCTGGAGAAGGAGGGAACCTTCACCAGCACGGAAAGGCGTATCCAACGCTTGTACCAGGTTTTCGAACCGACGGAAGGCAGCCGGCCGGACTGGCAGATCGTCCAACAGGTCGCAAATCGCCTGGGCGCGTCGTGGAAGTACGAGCACCCTTCGGAGGTGATGGACGAAATCGCGTCGCTTACGCCGATGTTCGCCGGCGTGACTTATCAGCGCCTGGAAGGGTACAAGAGCCTTCAGTGGCCGGTCACCGCCGATGGCGACGACGAACCGCTGTTGTATACCGAGCGATTTAACTTTCCTGACGGTAAGGCCCGATTGTTTCCCCTTGTATGGCGCCCAGCGCCGGAGCAGCCCGACGCCGAGTTCGATCTGCTGTTGAACAACGGCCGGCTACTCGAGCACTTCCATGAGGGCAATCTGACCTATCGCAGCCCGGGCATCAAGGAAAAAACTCCGGACACGTTCG
>JAOAPT010000404.1 GCA_025463045.1 Candidatus Solibacter sp. | reverse complement strand
CCGCGCGCTTCATCGGCGATTGCAGTTGCACGCTGATCGGGTCGTCGTAAAACAGCTTGGCGATCGTACCCTTCCCGTGCTGCATGTCATTCATCAGCGCGTCGATGTCGGCAGACATGCCGGTCCCCTTCTTCAGCGATGGATCGTTGACGATCTTTCCCACCGATCCCTGACCCGCCGTCGCGCTGGAGAGCAGTTTGTCGGCACGCTGCGAGATGCCCTGCAGGCGTTCCAGTTGCTGGCTGAAGCGGGCCATCATCTTGCCCATATCCTGCGCCTGTGTGATCCGCAACTCGGCGGCCGGCGCGATCGGCTGACTGCTCTGCCCGCGGCGAATCGCGATGTAGAGATCGCCCAGCAGATTGTCCGAGGCAAGGCCGACAACGGAGTCCGACGGGATATCACGGAGATACGATCTCCGTACCTTCAGGTCGAGTTCCACCTTGCGCATCAGGTCCCGCGATCCGGTCAACTTCTGCGCCTCCAGGTATCCGATCGGAATGCCGTTGAGCCGCACCTGCGTGCCGTCCATCAAGCCCGACGCGTCATCCGTGTAGGCGCGAAGTTCGACGTATCCGGGCGAAAAGCCGCGCGAACGCAGAAGGATCCAGGCAGTCCCGCCAAGGACTGCCGCGACTACCGCCAATATCGCCAGTCTGCGCATCCACGGCCGCACGTTTCACGCCTCCACTCGACGCCGGTCCTGCCACTTGATCAATGCTACCAGCAGCAGGGCAAGCGCGAGAAAGATCCCCACGATGTTCCACATATTGGCGCGCAGGAAGCCCTGCGCATCATGCCCGAGCCGGAACCCAAGGTATGCTTCGCCGAAATAGCGCAGCACGCGCGCCAGCAGCACCACACCAAGAAATCGCTTAAGAGGGGTGTGCATCGCGCCCGCGGAAATCACGAACACCTTCAGCGGCAGCGGCACGAACGGTGTCACCGCCGGGATAAAGACAGTGAGCAAACCGTAGCGGTGGAACCAGCGCTGGAACTTCGCGCGTTTGCCTTCGGGAGCCGCTTCCCGCGCGAACTTGCGGCCTCCGTAATAGGCCGCGCGGAAGAGAAAGAGATTGCCGACCACTGATCCCACAGTCGCGAGCGCCGCCGAAAGGTACGCAAGCTGCGGTGTCTTGACCGCCGCAACCAGGATCAGCACGTCCACAACACCAACTAACGGCACGCCAATCGAATCCAGGATTGCGATAACAAAAACGGCGACGGGCCCGATTGCGATCAGCGCGTTGACGAAAGAGTTGAGCAACTCTCTAGTTTACCGCCTACAGTAGATCCGGAAAAGATTTGCGCAGCTTGTAGAACCACGCGTGGCCCAGCAGAAACACCGCGATCGCGAGCAGCCAGAACTTCCACAGCGGACCGAAGTCGGGCGCCTGATTGTGCAGGAAGATGTTTCGATACCCGTGTACCAGCGTGTAAATCGGATTCTTCGACAGGATCTCCGCCTGCGCGCCCTGAAACTTGTTCTCCGGATAACAGATCGGCGTCAGAAAAAACCAGAGCGTGAGGATGAAGCCCATGATCTGCCCCAGGTCGCGCACGAACACGCCGAGCGCCGCCAAAAACCAACTGATCCCCGCGGTGAACAGCAGTTGCGGAATCACCAGCAGCGGCAGCCAGAGCAGCGTCGAAGGCAGCGTGTGCCGGATCCCTAATAGAAACCCGCAATATAGTGCGACGGCGAAAAACTCCGTGACCAGTCCTGCGGCTACGAGGTTCACCGGCAGCGTCTCCACCGCGAACACCAGCTTCTTGACGAAATTGCGGTGCTCCAGCATCACGTTCGGCGCGCGGCCCGCCGCCTCGCTGAACGCGAGCCACGGGAGCATCCCCGCCAGGAACGTGAGCGCGAATTCCGACCGGCTGGCCTTCGGATCGTTGAGCACCACGCCGAACACGAAGAAATACGTGAGCATCAACAGCAGTGGATTGATGATCGTCCAGAACGCGCCGCCAAACGAGCCGCGATAGCGTCCCAGGATGTCGCGCCGCACCATCGAGCGGATCAAACCCAGATTACGCCAGATGGTCTGAAACGGCAGCACGATGCCGCGTCCGAAACTGCGCACGGCGCGTTCTCGCGCCAGCACGGCGCGCGTCGTGACACGCACCTGATCGATCCGCGTCGTGCCATTCGCGGTCGAACACTCCACCAGCAGGAACGGCCAGCCCTGCTCGTAGTACCAGCACACGTTCTCGCGCATCGGCGAGAACAGCACCTGATAGTTTCCGTCCTCGCCGGGCAGCGGCAAATCCATGTGGACGCGCATCGTCTCACCGGGCTTGACGTCGCGCTCCGGATGCACGCGCGTGCCGTCCACGATCAGCGTGCCGGTGTCCGCGTCGAACAGGTGGTACCCGATGCCGAAACCTTCGGCAGCGCGCCACGTATCCAGCGAATCGTTGCGCACTTCGAAATCCGCGTGCGCCATCCGCGTCGCGGCGTCGAGCTTTACCGAGGGCTCAAGATACGCGGCGCTCATGAGTACAGCCAGCCGGGATAGCGCTCGCGCACCGGCCCGATCTTGCGGCCCACCGCGTAAATGCCGTCGCCGCGTAGTTCTGTGCCGAGCCGGTAGCGCTCCAGCAGATGCAGAATCCAGCCGAATTCCGGATGCGGTTCGTCGCGGAATTCGCCGGTCTCGAGCAGCGCAACTTCGAAGCCCGAATTCTCCAGTAACTGGTGAATCTCGCGCGGAGCGTACTCGCGATTGTGCCGCGCATCCACCTCCGTCGCGCCCTCGGCCGGCTTAATATATGCGTGGAAAAAGCCCGGATGATAGCCCAGCAGAATCGCCGAAATCCCGCGCAGCGCCGCAATATTCGGCGTGGTCACCACGAAATGTCCGCCCGGCTTCAGAATCCGATTCACTTCGGTCATCAGGTGCATCGGATCCTCGAAAAGGTGCTCGATCAGCTCGCCGCAAATCACCGTCGAAAAATATTCGTCGTCATACGGGAAGCGATCCTTCTCGGCATCGAAGTGATCGATCTCGCACTCGAACGTCTCCC
>JAOAPT010000396.1 GCA_025463045.1 Candidatus Solibacter sp. | reverse complement strand
CGACGAGGTCCGGGCGGAGCGCGCGGAGCTGCGCGGAGCGGCGGAGGGAACTGGTGCCGACCTTGGCGCCGAGGGGGAGTTCGGCAAGCGTTTTGCCGACGATCGCGTCGCGCGGATCTTCGCGCTCCGGGATGGCGCCGAGCACGAGGCCGTCGGGGAGTTCGGTCGGGAGATCCTTCAAGCTATGGACGGCAAGCTGCGCGCGGCCATCGAGGAGCGCCTCTTCGATTTCCTTGGTGAAGAGTCCCTTGGTGCCGACCTTGGCGAGCGGGACGTCGGTGATTTTGTCGCCGGTGGTCTTGATGACTTCGATGCGGCACTCGTGGCCGGCGGCCTGGAGTTGGGCTTCGACCCAATGTGCCTGCCACAACGCGAGCTGCGAACCGCGGGATGCGATGACTAACATGTCAGTCCTGTAAGTGGAAGGCCTTTCGGATGGCGGCGATGGCGGGTGCACCATCGGGCTTGCCGGCCTGGGAGCGCAATTCGGAAATCGGTCCGTGCGCGATCTTATTAATGATGCCGTGAGTCAGGGCTTCGAGCGCCTCTTCCTGCTGCGGCGTCAGCGGGCCCAGGCGGCGGCGGACCTTTTCGAGTTCGCCGGCGCGAATGTGTTCGAGCTGTTCCTGCAAGCTGACGATCACCGGAGTGACTTCGGCGACCTTCATGCGCGCCACCATCCGCTCGACTTCCTCGGTGACGAGGATTTCGGCGTGGTCGGCTTCCTTCATGCGCTCGCGCAGGTTGGAGTTGACGACCTCCTGCAGGTCGTCGATGTCGTAGAGGAAGACGTTGTCGAGATCGTTGACCGACGGTTCGATATTGCGCGGGACGGCGATATCGATCAGGAACATCGGCTTGTTGCGGCGCGCGGAGATGACGCGCTGCATTTCGTCTTTGTGGAGGATGTAGTGAGGGGCGCCGGAGCTGGCGATCAGGATATCGACCTCGGGCAACATGGCGGTGAAGCGCGTATATTCGACGGGCGTGCCCTGGAAGAGCTTGGCCATCTCGAGGGCGCGTTCGTGCGTGCGGTTGGTGACGAAGACGTGCGAGCAGCCGCTCCGTCGAAGGTGTCGGGCGGCGAGTTCGCTCATCTTGCCGGCGCCGACGATCATGACGGTGCGGTTGTTCAGCGAGCCGAAGATTTTGCGCGCGAGCTCGACGGCGGCGTAGCTGACCGAGACGGCCATTTGCCCGATGCCGGTTTCGGAGCGGACGCGTTTGGCGACGCTGAAGGCGCGGCTGAGCAAGCCATCGAGCCAGCCGCAGAGGGCTCCACAATCTTTGGCGGCACCGTAGGCGACTTTGAGCTGGCCGAGAATTTGGGGTTCGCCGACGACCATGGAATCGAGGCTGGCGGCGACGCGGAAGAGGTGGTGGATGGCGGCGCGGCCTTCGTGGCGGTAGAGGTGCGGGCCGATGCTCTTGGAGCTGACGGCTTTTTGGTCGGAGAGGAAGCTTTCTACGATCTCGCGGGGATCGCAGGAATCGTCGGTGGTGAGGGTGATCTCGACGCGATTGCAGGTGGAGAGGATGACGGCCTCGGAGACACCTTGGCGCGATTTTAGATCGGCGAGGGCGGCGGGGAGAGTCTCTTCACGGAAGGCGAGGCACTCGCGCACTTCGACGGGCGCGGTCTTGTGACTCACTCCTGTGATCAGTAGTTTCATTGTTTCAGCAGGAGATTGCCGAGGCGCGCGTGGGCGGCCCAGGTCAACGCGGAAAAGGCGACGAGCGCGACGGTTCCGAGTGCGGCTTTGCGTCCCCGCCAGCCTGCGGTGACACGCAGGCAGACCAACGCGAGGTAGATACCCCACGTGAAAAACGAGATCGCGATTTTAGGTTGGCGGACCCAATCGCCCTTGAGCTCGACGAAGGCCCAGGTGCTGCCGGCGATTACGGCGAGGGTGATGAGGACGAAGCCCAGCGCCATGAATTTCGAAATGAGATCGTCCAGGGTACCGAGCGGGGGGAGGCGGTAGTAGAATTTGCTCGGCCTCTTGGATTTGAGCTCGTGTTCCTGGAAAAGGTAGAGCATGCTCGCGACGGCGGTGAAGAGCAGCGCCGCGTAGCCGAGCAGGACGAGCACGATGTGGACGGTGAGCCAGGCGTTGCGGACGATCGGGCTGCTCCACGCGCTGACCGGATTCCCCAGGGTGGCGACGAGAGCCATGACGAAGACCAGCGGGAAGATGAAGACGCTCAGGCTCTCGACGCGGTATCGCAGGTGGACGCAGAGATAGACGACGGACACCAGGAAGGCGCACATCGAGAGGGTCTCGTAGAAGTTGGTAATGGGACAGCGGTTGTTGAGAATTCCTTCTTCGACGATGGAGACGAAGTGGAACACCATACCGACCGTGAAGGCGGTGAGCGCGACGCGGAAGAGGTGCTCGCGGCGGCGAACCAGGGTGAGGATGGCGTGGAGCAGGCCGAGCGAATAAAACGCTGCAGCCACGCGCAACCAGATGACGCTCAATTCAGCCATGGGCGGTTAATTAAGACCGTTCGACTCTTAAATTACAGTATATCTCTCTCTGATTCTCAGCGTCGTCACGGGTGGCGGGAGGAGTGGAGGATTGGGCGGGGATTTCGGGCGATATCGAGGCAACGTGAGAATAGCGTATTACGAAACGAACCCCAGAAGTAGTTGAAAACAAGGGAGGGGCAAAAATGGAGGGCGGCCAATTGGGGGTCTTCGGAGCTGCGACGCTCTCGACGGAGGCAGAGCGCGAGACGGAGTTGGCGGACGGAGCTTGTGGGCGGATGGTGTTGGTGGACATCAGATTCCTTACCTGTCCTCAACGTAGCAGGTGAGTTTCGGGCCGGAAGGGGTGAATCCCGGTAAGTAGTTGAGGGGCGAAGGAAAAAATAGTCGGGTCGGGCGTGAACGGCTTTGGAAGCGAGGCCAACTTTGGGGGTTTCTCGTCCCAGGTCAGACCGCGGGAGGGCGCGCGCTCCGCAAACAAAGAGAAAACCTTTAGCCGCCGATGAACGCAGATGAACGCGGATAACTGGGGTGCACCCCATTCGTGAGACACGAAGGAAAAGACGCCGTTACCGTTTAATGATAATTCGTTTTCCTCGGTCCATCACTCGCTTTATGATTGCCAGTGTCCGGTGAAGCGGAGACGGGCTCTGC
>JAOAPT010000378.1 GCA_025463045.1 Candidatus Solibacter sp. | reverse complement strand
CCACAACAAGGGATGAAAATGCATGATCGCTTTTAGGCGCGTGATTTTCAGGGGAGCGCCGAGCTCCTTTCAGGGGTGCAGCGCTCACTGACGCGCGTGCAGCTAGCGGTATCACTCGCTCAGCCTGCCGCCCGCGAGCGCCGCGCAATTCGCGCGCTTGCGGAACGCTGCGTCATGCGGCGCCGCTAGCGGTAGTACTCGGTCCGCGCCTGCACCTTCAACGCGGATTTCGTGCTCTTCACTTCCAGCCGGTGTGAAACTCCCGTCTTGGCAGCCGGTGGACGGTAGCCCAGCCCGTACTGATTGCGCATCTCCTCGACGATCGCCGCGAAGACCCCGGCCAACGGGAGCTTGTCGGTCACATGGAAAGTGCGACCGCCGGTCGGCCCAGAGAGCTTCTCCAGTGCCCCTCTTCCATCTCGCTGGGAAGAGAAACGATTATCGTCTACATAGTGGATTCCGTAGACCACCGTGTCTGCCTCCTGCGCCGCTTTCATCGCGTTGCCCGGAGTCGCGATGCTGCCGTTGTCCTCGCCATCAGTGATCAGGATCATCGCTTTCCGCCCGGGCAACCGCTTGAGTTTTTGGTCGGCGACCAGTTTCACCGCGTCGTAGAGCAGCGTGCCGCCGCGCGACCGGACTTCGCGGTTCACCGTGGGCAGCGCGTACGGGCCGGCGCGCTCCAGCGCATCCTGCAACAGCGGCTTGGAGCCGGTCAGGTCTTGCCATACCGCGATCCGGTCCGCGAACCCCACCAGGAGAGCGCGATCCGCGGGCCGCAGCACCTCATCGAAGAAGCGCTGGCCGGCGGTCTTCTCGGTGCCGATGATGTTCGACACGCTGCCGCTCACGTCGAGCAGCAGCGCGACCGTCATCGGCGTATCCACCTCGCGCGCGAAGTGGGTGATCTCCTGACGCGTGCCGTCTTCACGGATTTCGAAGTCTTCCCGATTCAGGTCCTTGACGTACGCGCCGTGCGGGTCGCGGACAGAGCAGAGCACGTTCACCAGTTCGACATCGACCGTGATCACCCCCGCGCCCTTCGGCGGATTCAGTTCGATCTGCGCACTGAGCAGCATTGCCAGGAGACAGGTTCTCATGATAGCGATGACTCTAAAGATACACTGATGATGAGTCGAATGCCGAGTTAAACTGAATGGACAATATGCAGCTACAGTGGCGGGCGGGCGCCCTCCTGTTTCTCGCGTTGGTCATCGCGAGCGCCGGGCAAGAGGCCCAGGCGCCCCTGCCACAATCCTCGCCTCCCACCCTGCGAATCACCGTCACACTCGTCCAGTTGGACGCCGTGGTTACTACCTCAAACGGCAGACACGTCCCCGGATTGCAGCCCGCGGATTTCGAGATCCTGCAGGATGGACAGCCTCAAAAGGTCACCTACTTCACTTACGTTCCGGGAACTCCGGCTCCCGCGCTACCTCAGGCCGGCGGCGAGAAGATTCCGCTCGGTCCTCCACCGCCGATCACTCCGCGGCAGGTCCGCCGTGTGATCGCGTTGGTAGTCGACGATCTCTCGCTGAACTTCAGCGACCTGGTGCGCACACGCGAAGCGCTGCGCGAGTTCGTACAGCACCAGATGGAGACCGGCGATCTCGTGGCCATCGTCCGCACCGCCGGCGGCGTCGCCATCCTCGAGCAGTTCACCACCGATCGCAACATCTTGCTCGAAGCGATCGATCTGCTGAAGTGGCGCTTCAGCGGGCGCACTGGAATCATCCCGATCGAGACTGTGAACGGCGGGCGGAGCGAGGGTGACGGCGAACGCGGCGAGCCCCAAGTACTGGACTACGGCTTTCCGACGCAGGCCATGGGTGCGCTCGCGACTATCGAACAGGTCATCCAGGGCATGAAGGGACTGCCTGGGCGCAAGTCGGTCGTCTTTCTATCGGACGGAATGCGGGTGGATTCCGACCTGACGCGCGCGATCGACGAGGTGACCGATCTGGCCAACCGGTCGGCCGTCTCGCTGTATGCGATCGATCCCGCGGGACTGCGGGCGAGCGCACGCAAGCGCAACGAAGACCCGCAGATCCTCATGCCGAACGATCGTTCGCTCGAGCGTTTTCCGGATCTGCCGGGCGGCGACGATTTCGAAATGCAACAGGGCCTGGACACTCTGGCGCGGCGCACCGGCGGCCTTTTCTATCACGATCGCAACGACATTGCCGCGTGCATCACCGAAGCGGCCGCGGATCAGCTCGGCTACTATCTGCTCGGCTACACGCCGCGCGAAGATACGTTCGAGAAAGACGGGGCGAAGGCCAAGTTCCATCGCGTGACGGTGAAGGTGAAGACGCCCGGGCTCAGCGTTCGTTGGAAGAGTGGGTTCAACGGCGTCCCCGACGAATTGGTGACGAGCCGGCAGGATGCGCCGAAGACGCGCGAGCAGCAACTGATGGACGCGCTCGCGTCGCCGTTCAACTCCACCGGGATCAAAGTGCGGCTTACGTCGAATTACAACGAGGGTAAGAAGAGCGGACCGCTGGTGCAATCGATGCTGCACTTCGAGGCCAAGAATCTGGACTTCAAGCACGCCATCGACGGCACGTGGCACGCGGCGGTGGACATCGTGACCTCGGCGTACCGGGGCTTCAAACAGCCGATGCAGCAGCGCCAGCGACAGCAGGAGATCAGCCTGACCGAGGAACAATACCGGGTGGCCATGCGGGATGGACTCGTGTTCAATCTCGCCGACCAGATCAAGACGCCCGGTCCGTTCCTGATGCGCGCGGTGGTGCGCGATTCGGGCAACGAGCGGATCGGTTCGGCCAGCCAGTATGTGCAGGTCCCGGACACGCACAAGCATCAACTGGCGCTCAGCGGCATCATGCTGAAACAGGCGTCGGCCGAGTTGCTGGCCTCCTTGAACAGGCCCCGGCCGCCGGAGGACAAAGAGTCGTGGTCGCAGGGCGGTCCGGCGCTGCGGCGGTATCTTCCGGGGCAGGGCATTCTCTACGGATTCGCGGTGATCAATGCCAAGCTAAAGGGCGCGGAGAAGGAGTTTCGGGCGGGCTCGCAGGTGCGTGTCTTTCGCGACGGCAAGTTGATTTTCACCAGCGAATACACGCACCGGCTGACCTTGAGCCCCGCCGATCCGACGCGACTGTTGGGCGGCGGGGTACTTACCCTCGGCAGGAACATGAGTCCCGGCGAGTACCTGCTGCAGCTCATCGTCACCGACGAGTTAGGCGATAGGAAACACAAGCAGGTCTCGCAGTGGGTGGACTTTGAAGTAGTGGCAACGCAGACTGCCGCGGCGAAGTAGGTGGCGGCGAGGTAAAACGCGGGGTGGTGGCGGAGGCTAAAATTCGGCTCGAAGGCCGAACTGGAAGACGCGCTGCGTTTTCGCCTGGCTGATGGTCGCGGCGTTGAGCACGTCGACCTGATTCTCCGGCAGATTGAAGTTCGTGTGGTTCAGCAGATTGAACGACTCCACACGCACCTGGATCGCCTTGCGCTCGTCGAAGTGGAAGCGGCGCGAGAGCGACGTGTCGAGGTTGAAGGTGCCGGGGCCATCGAGCACATTCCGTCCCGACGTGCCGAAGCGGTACGAGCCCGTGGGCACGACCGGGAAGGCGGTGATGTCGAACCAGCGGTCGGGCGACGGGTTGGCGACGGATCCCCTGGCGATGCGGTCGGGGCGCGCGGCGCCGCCGGTAGTGACGTCGAAGTTCGAGAGCTTCGGAGTGAACGGCGCTCCTGTGTAAGCGCGCGTCGTGCCGGCGATCTCCCAGTTGCGCAGCAGGATGTTCGTGCCGAGTTTCGGCTGCCAGATGTAGCTCGCCAGGAAGGCGTGGCCGATGTCGAAATCGGAGCGGCCGCGCTCGCCTTGGAGATTGCGTGAATCCTGGGTGCCGGCGAAGCCCGCGGCGATCGTGCCGCCGGTGTTCGAGCTATCGTCGATCGACTTGGCGTAGACGTAGGCGGCGCGGATGAAGAAGCGGCGCGAGACCTGGCGGCGCACGGTGACGGTGCCGGAGTTGTAGATCGAGTTCGCGACGTCGCCGAACACGTTGATCGTGGTGAAGGCCGGATACGGCCGCGGATAGGTGCCATCGGCTTGCTTCAACGCGGGATTGGCGAACTGCTGGTTGATGTCCCAGCGGCGCGGCAGGTGAGTGCCCTTGGACCCTGTGTACGCAACCTCCAGAACGACGCCGGCGCCGAGTTCGCGCTCGATGGTGGTGTTCCAGGATTGCAGGTACTGCGTGGGCGTGTTGCTGAACGCGCCGCTGGTGGAATTGATGCCGGAGATCTTCGTCTTTGCGGCAGGGAAGGGGTTGGAGACGGTCAGCAGCAGGGGGTTCGACGACGTCGCGGAGAACGTCTGCAGCAATGAGAAAGGGTACACGGCACTGAGCTCGTCGTAGCGGTAGACCGAATCGCTGCCGTAGAAGATGCCGTAGCCGCCGCGCACCACGGTGCGGCGCGTGCCGGGCGGACGCCATGCGAAGCCGAAGCGCGGCGCAACGTTCTTGTAGTTGGTGCGCACGATGCTGCCCGGCAGCCCGACGTCGCTCGCCATGACGACGTAGTTGGCGAGTCCGGTGGCCTGGATCAGATCGTTGAAGTTGGCAAGTCCGCCGGTGCCGGCGACGACCACTTTGCCGAGCTGCGGATTGAAGGCGCTGCGCGCGCCGTACTTTTCCGTAGGCTGCATCATCAGCTCATAGCGCAGGCCGAGATTGAGCGTTAGTGTTGGAGCGATTTTGAAATCGTCCTGCACGAAGGCGGAGTAGTTGCGCACCTGCAGATATTCGCGCGACACATCGAGCAGGCGACGGCTGCTCTGCACATAGCCGAGCAGGAAATCGGCCATCGGTTCCGCGGTGAAGCGGCCGAGGAAGGTCATGCGTCCGCGCAGGTCGCCGTAGCCTTTGTTGTAGTACTGATAGTGGAGCGCGTCGCCGCCGAATTTGAGATTGTGGCGACCGTGATTCCAGGTCATCGCTTCAGCGAGCTGGTAGTTGTTGTACGTCCAGATCTTGGGCAGGTCGTAGGCCTGGCCGAGTCCGACATAGCCGCTGACATCAACGTAAGGCAGTCCCAGATCGGTGGGATTTTTGGTGCCGCCGACGAAGCCGACTTCCGAGGCCCAGTCGCGCGTGTTGGAGGGCCAGCCCTGGTTGAGCGTCTGGCGCGAGAAGTTGGCGGTGACTTCGTTGATCAGGCTGGGGGTCACGATGCGCACCCAGCGAACTCCGGCGAGCACGCCGAACTGCTTGTTGGCCGCGCCGAAGATCGGGATGGGCGAGCGCTGAAAGGGATTGTAGGAAGTGTTCGGCTTCCAGAAAGCGCTGAGCATCAGGCGGTCGGCCTGGGTAAGGGCGTGATCGACCTTCGTGCCGAAGTTGTTGTTGCTGCCGGTGTTGTTGCCCTGCGCAATATAGTTGTTGCCCGAGCCGGCGAGATCGGGTGCGGGATAGAAGGTGGCGAGCTTGACGGACACGGGATCGAAGCGGCTGGTGGGGATCTGGTTGCCGGGGAAGGGCGTGTTCTTATTCAGCGGGTCCGTGACTTTGAGCGGGTTGCCGAGCGCGTCGCGCGCCTGCGAAAAATCGCCGCGGAGCTGGGCGGCGGTGGGCACGATGCCGCGCTGCGTTGCGCCCGCGATCTGGCGCAGCGATTCCCAGGTAAAGAGGAAGAACGTCTTGTCGTGGCCGTTGTAGAGCTTGGGCAGGAAGACGGGGCCGGAGACGGTGGCGCCGAACTGATTCTGGCGCAGCTTGGATTTGGACTGATCGAAAAAGTTTCGCGCGTCGGGCAGATCGTTGCGCATGAACTCGTAGAGCGATCCGCGGACGCGGTTGCCGCCGGTTTTGCTGACCACGCTGAGCACGCCGCCGGCGAAGCGGCCGTACTCGGCATTGAAGCCCGAGGTGATGATCTTGAATTCCTGAATGCCTTCGAGCGGCGGGCTGACCATGGAGGTGGTGTTGCGCCGCTGCGTGTTGTTCATGCCATCGACCAGGAAGCTGACGTTGTCGGCTCGCGCGCCGTTGAGCGAGTACGCGCCATCGGCATCCTCTCCCTTCGGGGCGACGCCGCTGGTGAGGTAGACAAGATCGCTGAAGTTGCGGCCGTTGAGCGGCATCTCAGTAATCTCGGCGTTGGTGGTGACATCGCCGCGCGAGCCGCTCTCGGTGTGGAGCGCGGGAAGCGTGTCCGAGACGGTGACGCTCTCGGTCATCGCGCCGACTTCGAGGCGGATGTCGATGCGCAGTTCCTGATCGAGCAGGACGGTGAATTCGGGGCGGTGGTAGCTGCGGAATCCGGTGCTCTCCGCGGTCATGGAATAACGGCCCGGAGTGAGGTAAGCGACCGTGTAATCGCCCGCCGAATTTGTGGCGGTGTCGGACTTGCGATTGGTGTCGAGGTGGACGATCCGCAGCTTGACGCCGGGGACGATGGCGCCGCTGGAATCAGTGACACGTCCGACGACGGAGCCGGTCGGATCCTGCGCATTTAGAATCGGCGCGTACAGAGCGAAGGCGAAAAGGAAAATGAGAAATCTCACAGGGACCTCCAAAACGTATGCACTTACTGTAGTATCTTTTGCTGGGTCAGGAACTCGCGGACGGCTCGCATGAGGACGGCATTCTGCGCATCGTCAAAGCCGCCGTGCCGCGGCGGGCGAAATCTTCTTCGCTGTGGCATCGCGGCCGCCGTCGGGTCCGGGCCGTGACGCGGCTTCCGCACTCTTGTGTTCGACGCCGAGCCACAGGGTGACGTCGAAGATGCGGTAGAAATCGAGGATCGCAGCCACCTTCGGGACGTCGTGGCAGCCGGGGAGATCGACGTCGTTGTCCGCGGGCAGCATGCGAGAGGGCGCAGCGCGCGTCCTGCACGCCGGCCGGAGGGGGCCCGATGCCCGCCGGGCGGTAATCCACGAGACGGCGGCCCATGTCGCTGAAGCTGCGGAACGTGCCGACACTCTTACAACGCTCGCCCTTCCACCTCGCGCCGTCGCGGAATTCGAGCGGGCGACGAGCGCGAAGAGTGCAGCGGCCTTCATACCATCAGGAATCCGCCATTGACTTCGAGCGCCTGGCCTTGAATGTAGCGCGCGCCGTCGGTGCATAAATAAAGGATGGCGTCGGCAACCTCATCAGAGGTTCCGAGGCGGCCGGCGGGAGTGGCGGCTTTGACGCCATTGAGCATCTGCTCGGTGGAGAAGTTGCGGTGGTAATCGGTATCGATGGTGCCAGGGGAGACGGTGTTGACGCGGATGCCGG
>JAOAPT010000375.1 GCA_025463045.1 Candidatus Solibacter sp. | reverse complement strand
TGCGTTGGCGCGCTGCAAATGTGAGTGCCTCGAAGGTCGTCAATGGCTCGAGGCAGGTTGCGTCCAGTCGTTCATAGAACACCGTCTGACCGGTGAGGGACCGGCTGCGTCGAGCCGATCTCTCGATTACTGAGGTCGATGACCGGAACTGGATGTAGGTCGGTTCATTCGAGACCGCCCGCGCAGGCAAAAGCGCCACCACCGGGCGCGGATCGACCTGATCGGGAATCTACTCGGCGCCACGCGTGACGCTGTTACCGATCGCCGGCGGCAGACAAACTGGCTACATTTTCGTATACACCTAAAAAATGGGACGGGTACCTTCGTACCCGTTTGCGACGCTCGCGGCACGAAACGTCAACGTTCGAAACGTGCTCGTCTACTCGATGAGCGAGACCGCCAAGCGGGCAGCAATCGAAGGAATAGCTCAGTGGACGGCAGTTGGCAACGCGACTTTCGCGATCTCGCATCGATTCCCACTCGCGTAGATCATTGCGGCGCACGAGACAGTCGAAGATGGACGCAAGATCGGACACGTCGTCCTTACCTTGCCGTGACCTGGCCATGGTGAGCCCTATGCGGATGATCAACCGCTTCAGTAGATGTTCGAGGGGCTTAGTCGCTATCGATGGAGCCATTTGCGCAGCAACCAGTGCCGTGCGGGAGTGAGGCGGGTCTTGTTGTAGTTGTCCGCAGCGATCCCGATGGCTTCAGCTTGCGTTGGATATGCCCGTACTACCTGAGCGAGCTTGCGTAGGCCGATCCCGGCGGCCACCGCCAGGGAAATCTCGTTGATCATCTCCCCGGCATGTCGAGCGACGATTGTGGCGCCCAAGATCTTGTCGCTGCCCTCGCGGACGTGGATTTTGACAAAGCCACTTTCTTCGCCGTCGGCAAGAGCGCGATCGACATCGTGCATTGGAACAGTGAATGTCTTGACGGGAATTCGCCGCTCTCTGGCCTGCCTGACATACAAGCCCACGTGGGCGATCTCTGGATCGGTGTACGTACACCACGGAACAATCAGTGACGACATTCGTTTGCGGCCGGGGAAAAGTGCGTTGCGGACGACCAGTCGGCCCGACGCATCGGCGGTGGTAGTGAACTTCTGTTCCAAACAGACGTCGCCGGCCGCATAGATTCGTGGGTTGGTCGTTCGTAGAAAGTCATCGACCTGAATTCCGTTCTCGGCCGTCGCCACAACGCCCGCTGCTTCCAGACCAAGGCCGTCAATGTTCGGAGCGCGGCCGGTGCCGACGAATACCGCATCGACGGTCACGGTCCTGATGTCGCCGCCATTGGCCAGATCGACGGCCTTACTGGCACCGTCCATCCGAGCTGCTGTCGCACGCGTATTGAGATGGATTTCCACGCCGTCGCGTGCCAGAGCCTCAGACACCGTATACGCAGCGTCGCGCTCTTCGCCAGGCAAGAAGAGCGGCTCGGACATCGCGATAACTGTTCGCACGCCAAGGCGCGCCAACATCTGCGCCGCTTCACAACCGCCCGGACCGCCGCCGATAACCAAAACGCTTTTCGGGAGGGCAGCTAGGCTGAACCCCTCCTTGGCGTGAATGAACCCGCACTCCGGCAATCCCGGAATATCGAATTCTTTTGGACGTGAGCCCGTGGCAATCATGGCCTTCCGAAAGTGCAATGTGACGCCGGCGACATCGACAGCGGCGGGGCCAAGGAAGCAAGCCTCGCCAAAGAAAAGGTCGATGCCCATCTCAACGAGGCTAGATGCTGAGTTCGCCCGACTAATCTGCGTGCGAATTCGACGGACGCGATCCATGGCGAGCGCGAAATCGACTGGTATATCCGCTGGCGCCTTGCCCCCGAAGCTAGACGCGCCGCGCATGTCAGCGTAGTTCCGCGACGTTCGGATTAGCGTTTTCGTCGGTACAGACGCGTAGTGCAAAGAGTCTCCACCGACGCGGTCGCGTTCGATTAGCGCCACCTTGGCGCCAAGCCTCGCCGCAGTCCTGGCAGCAACAAGTCCAGCCGGTCCCGCGCCGATGATCAGCAGGTGATAGGGGTTCTGCGGCGTCGGGTTTCGCCACTGCGGCGGTCTTACGTTGGCGATGAGCTCGTTGTCGCCGGTATCCTGGAACGGGCCGGCGAGGAGGGCCGCTTCTGTGGTCGTCATGGGGAGCGAGCGCGTCTGCTTAGCCAGCCGCCCTTGAAGCCGGCTCGGCTCAATCCGGCTCGGATATAGGGGATGTCGCAAGTGAGCTTCCAAAGAAGACCGGAGCGAAAATTCTCTAGAGATAACACGACCAGACCTTGATCGAAACCGAAGCTTCCAGCCGAAATCCAGGGCTCGCCTTCGGCGTCGACAACTGACGCGTTGAAGCCGCCCGCGAGTACTGTTGTGCCGGTTTCGAGTCTGCCGCGGTCGTACAGGGTGCGGACGACTGGCAGCGCGATATCCAGAGCGAAAACCAGCGAGTTGAGGGCTGCGGAGCCGGCGAGCGTACCGTCGTCCGGTCCATACGGGACGCCGCGCGCTGCGTAACCGTAGAGTGTCTGATGTCGGCCGGCATAGATTGACGGCCGACCATTCGGCCCATCACCTGCGGAGAGTCCCCAGCAATCCTGCGCGTACCCTCGAAAGTTCAGTGGGTTGCGCCGTGCGTATTCGCGTTGCACGATCGTCGCCCTCCGGCTGTTTTCGAAGTAATCGGACCCCTTCTCGCGCATGAAGTCGTCTTGCAGGCCACGAAGATCGATCCAAGCGTGCGAAAGCTGATGGATGAAGAGCGGCCCGGCGTACAGAAAGTCTTGCCCGTACAGGTTTTCCCACTGATATGTCATCGTCCACGCATTGAAGCTTTGTGACTTCAAGCGATGGGTCGGAGAGCCAAGGCCTAGAACGTAGAGGACCAGAGCTTCGCTGTACCCTTCCCAGCCATACGTCATAAAGCCATGGTTTGGCCTCCAGCCGTGAACCACCGCGGATCCGCCGGCCTCGGCCCAACCCCAGTCGACGCGGCGATATAAGTCGTCGGCCAATTGACGCAGTTCGGTCTCGAGAGGCGTGCTGCCAGTGAAATACGCGGCCGAGGTGAGGATCCCCGCAATCAAGATGGCCGTGTCGATGATCGAAAGCTCACATTCCCGCGCACGCTTGCCGGTCTCCATATCGAGGAAATGAAAATAGAATCCCTTGAATCCAGTTGCTTCGGTACTTCCCGTTTGGTCGCTCTGCCAGAAGAAGCGCAGAGTGACAAGCGCGCGACGTACGGCCTCTTCGCGACTGATCCAGCCTCTCTCAACGCCGACTACATATGCCGACAGCGCAAAGCCGACGACCGCAATGCTGGCGTGCGAGTTGTCTAACGACCTGTCGGCAACAAGGCCGGTTCGCGGATTTGTTGACTTCGCCAAGGAGTCGAATGCCGTTTTTTGGAGACGGTCGAGCATCTCCATATCCTTTGGGCCAACGCCGTCCCCGGGCGCCGGTTCACCAACGTTGTCTGGGCTCGAGTACATCAGTCAAAGCGAAAAGACGTCCCGACCTGCCTGCGGATGCCTCGGTATAGGTGGTGCTGGTCGCTGACTGCAGCACGAAGTGCTCCGTGGTCAATGCCGCAAGGAGAGCAGTGTGCTGAGCCTGCTCATCCATGGTTAGGCCCCTCCGGCACTAAACCACTCTCCCTTTGTCCCAAGTTGCGTCTTCGGTCGTTCAGGACTCGTAGCGCGGCGCGTCCTTCTCGAGGACACGCCAGTACATCCGGGCGCAGGTCGGATTTCATTGCTCGCTGCGGGGCTGCCGACCATCTGTCGTCGTTGAACCATCCGCTGTGGCGCAGCGAGGGACGATCAGCCGCCGACAAGCGCACGATGGCCGACGACTCATGGCCCTGAAGGGCCATCAGCGCACAACTCGTACCGGATAGTCGATCTGATCGAAGCGGCCGCGTGTCATGATTGCGCGCCGCTCTGCCGAATTGTTCAAATCGTGCGGATAGCCGAGAGCGACCGCGGTCACCGCGTCGAGCCGACGCATGTGCTCATCGCTCAGTACCACTTCAAGGGCGCCGAGGTGGTCAACGAGTTGCTCATGCGTGCGGGTACCAATCACCGGCAGCACGCCTTTGGCCTTGACCCAAGCCACCGCCACCTGACCAGGCTTGACGCCGACCTCCTTGGCGACTGCGTCGACCGCGTCGACGACGATGTCATTGTGAGGATTGCCTGCATGCGTGACGCTGGCCTTGAGTTCGGTGACGCGCCCGCTCGCCCTTCTTGTATTTGCCGGTCAGAATCCCCGCGGCCATGGGCGACCAGCCCATCACGGCGAGCCCGAATCCTTCGGCCATCGGCAGCAGCTCGCGTTCGGGAGTGCGCTGCACTTTGTAAACGCGGCCGGTCTGCGCCCCCAAGAGAGCGCGTTTGTAGGCTTGTCCAACTGTCCATCCTTCGACCGGAATCATGCCGGGAAAGAACGGACCAAAACGAGCTTCGGACACTTCGAATTAATTCTGTGTTCTGAGCATACGATCGACCGATCGGCTCATTTGTTTCAAAATAAATTCAGGTGCCACGCGACTCATCATTTTGAGCTGATTCGCCTGACCCGGACGAATTTCAAATCGATTGGTTTGCATTCCTTTGACGGCGACTTTAACCATGTCTTCCACCTTCATGGTAGAAGCGCCTTTCATGTCTTCAACATCAAAGCCACCCATGAGTTCGGTTTGTGTCGCCGGCGGTGCTAGCTCAAACACCTTCACTTTGGTGTCTTTCAGTTGCACACGAAGAGACTCGGTGAACGAATGCAGACCGGCCTTGGTGGCGCAATAAACCGGTGAAATAGGCAATGGAACAAATGCCAAACTCGTTGAAACGTTCATGATTGCCGCCTCTGATTTTATTTTCAAATGCGGCAAGAATTGTTTCACGATGCGAATCGGCCCGCTCAAATTGATTTCAATCTCTCGAGTGATGTCTTCGAGGCTTCCAGCTTTGTCGTGAACATTGATCTTACGCATGATGCCGGCGTTGTTGATCAAAATGTGGAGCTCAGGAAATTGTTTGGTGACCTCTTCGTAAAGAGTGGCGATCGCGTTCGGATCGGAAACGTCGCTTTGAAAGGTGTGAATTTTTGGAAAGGCCGCTTTCGCCCGGTCCATCTTAGCTTGATCGCGGCCCGTGATGAGAATCGTGTTACCAAGTGCCGTGAGTTGTTTGGTGAGTTCGTAACCGATGCCGCTGGCACCGCCGGTGATCAAAATCGTATTGCTCGTGAGTTTCATAAT
>JAOAPT010000361.1 GCA_025463045.1 Candidatus Solibacter sp. | reverse complement strand
TCGCCATTCGAATCGCAATCTCGCGCGTGCGGTCCGCCGTACGCGCCGCGAACAAGCTGCCGAGGTTGGCGCATGCCGCGAGCAGCACGATTCCAGCCAGCGCCATCAGCCCCGCCAGAAAAGCCCGCGCCGGAACCCCGCCGCTGTCGCCGATCAGGCCAGGGGTGGCCACCTTGAATCCCAGCCCCTCCTCATCCACCGGATATTGCTGCCGGACGCGCGCGGCGATCGCATCCAGTTCGGCCTGCACCTGAGGCCGCGTCACGCCGTCCTTCATCCGCACGATCGAGAAAACATGCTTGCCGCGCCGGCTCTCCAGCCAGTTCACTCCTTCGAGCGATGCTTCATTCGCCAGCGGAACGAAAATCTCGGGCTGAAGAAATTTCTCGGTCCCGTGGAAACCCTCCGGCGTCACCCCCACAATCGTGTAGGGATGCTTGTTGATCCGGACATTCTTTCCAAGGATATTGGGGTCCGAATCGAAGTAACTCTTCCACGCCGGCCACGAAAGCACCGCCGCCTCCGATGCTCCGGGATGATCGTCATCGCTGCGCCCCAGCAGCCGCCCGAGGAACGGCTGAATCCCGACGGCTTCGAAATACTGACCGCTCACCTCGAGTCCCCATATCGGCCGGGTCGCACCGTTCGCGTCAAAACCGAAATTCTGTACGTTATAGGCGGCAACCGCCGAAAACACGGTATTGGCATCGCGTACATCGCGTACTTCCGGATAAGCGACAAATGGATAGGCCATGGCGCTCAGCCCCAGCGTCAACACCCTGTCCCCCCGCGGCACATCGATCGACCGCAGGATCATTGCCTGCAGCACGCCGAAGACAATCACGTTCGCGGCAATCCCCAGCGTCAGCGTAAGAATCGCCGTGAACGCAAAGCCGGGAGCACGGCGCATCTGCCGGAACGCGAAAACCACATCCTGCCCCATACCCGCCATCCATGCCCACCGCCGCTCGTCCCGGCACCGGTCTTTCACCTGCTCGGTGCCCCCGAATTCGCGCTTCGCCATCCGCACCGCGTCCTCGTGAGTGTGCCCTCGGCGCTCGAACTCCGCTGTCAACTCGTGCAAATGATGCGCAAGCTCACGCTTCAAGTCCGACTCCATTCGATTCCAGGGGAAATGCATTGGTTCCTCCTCGCTACGACTCCAGCACCATCGCCACCGCGCCCGCGTAGCGCTCCCACTGTGTTGTTTCTTCCTGCAAACTCTTCCGCCCCGCCGCGGTCAACGAGTAGTATTTCGCCATCGGCCCGCTGCCCGATTCTCGCCACTCGCTCTTCAACAGCCCCTTCCGCTGCAGCCGGTGCAGCGCCGGATACAGGGAGCCCTGCTGCACCTGCAATATCTCTTTCGATGTCAAAAGAATTCGTTGCGCAATCCCGTAGCCGTGAATCGGCTCCTGCGCGACCGTCTTCAGAATCAGCAAATCCAGCGTGCCTTGGATGAGATCCGTTTTCTTGTCAGCCATGCGGCTCTAGTATGGCACCCTAGGTAGGTAGCCTGTCAAGGTACCGAATGTTAAATCCTACTCTGACCTTTTCTTATCGGCGTTGATCCGCGTTCATCGGCGGCTAAAGGTGTTTTCTCTCCACCCTCACCTCACCTCGCGCCTGCAGAAATCCACGCACCCCGCCGCAGCCGTCACAAGTCCCGCGACCCCGCATACCCACAGCGCCGTCGGCAGATTCTCCGGATGCCTGCTGATCACCAGCATCGGCAGCGACCACGGAAAATACTGCTGCCATGTGCCGTAAGGCCCCGCTGCCAGGAGCATCGCAAAGCTCGTCGCCAGCGCCACAATCCCCACACCGACCGCTATCGAAAAGGACCGCCAGCGAAGACTGACCCAGTGCTGAATCGTGAGGAACAAAAACGCCAGCGCCGTCATCTCCGCCGCCTGCCGCGTGATCACTGCAACCGGAGCCGCCGCGCCGAATCCCAAGCCGCCGTCGAGCCAATGTAGAATCTTGCCCTCCGCCAGCACGCTCGCCACCAGAATCGCCGCGCTCGCCGCCACCATGACCGTCACCACCAGCAGCTTCGCGACGTAAGTCGCCCACCGCGCCACGGGACGCGCGAACAGCGCCTTCCACTGATTGTCGGTATGATCGAGTCCCGCGATCAGCGCCGTCTGCAGCGTCACGTACATCGGCAGCATCAGCAGTCCCCAGAATTGAAAATTCACCCGCGACAGCGCCCGCCACACATCCACCACCGTATTGCCCTTGCGTAACGTGGAAAACGGCGCCTGCGACGCCATGAACAGCGTCAGCAGCACCACGGCGACTGGAGCCAGAACCACCATCTTCAACGCGATGGTCCTCTTCATTTTCAGCGTCTCCGCATGGACCGCCCGCGCGAGAGTCATTTGAGTACCACACGCTCCGTGGTGAGATCGAGAAACGCGTCCTCGAGCGTCGAATGCCGCGTCACCAGCCGCGAAACCGCAATCCCCGCCCGAACCAGCAGCGCATTGATTTCAGCCGGCGCAAATCCTCCCGACGACGACACCTCGACTCTGCCCGCCTCCACCCTGACCTCCAGATTCAATTCCCGGAGCACCCTGCCCGCCCGTTCAGCCTCATCCACGTCCGCCACAATCACCGGCTGATTTCTCAGCTTCAACTCCTCCGCCGTGCCTTCGAATTTCGTTTCCCCGGACGAGATGATCGCAAAATGCGTGGCTACCTGTTCCACCTCGGAAAGCAGGTGGCTCGACAGAAACAGTGTGACGCCGCGCAGCTTGGGCAACTCCCGAATCAGCGTGCGCACTTCGTGGATTCCGGCCGGATCGAGTCCGTTCGTCGGCTCATCGAGCAGCAGCAATTCAGGATCTCCCAAGAGCGCTTGCGCCAGTCCGAGCCGCTGTTTCATCCCCGACGAATACCCGCGCACCACCCGATCCGCCGCGCCGCTCAACCCCACCGTATCGAGCGCCTCGCCAATCGCGCGCACCGGCGCACCGAGCAGTCGCCGGTGCACCTCGAGATTCTCGCGCCCCGTCAAATGCAGATACAGTGAAGGCGCCTCCACCAGCGACCCGATCCGCGCAAGCGCATCAACGTCCAACGCCCTCCCGAACAACGAAATCCTGCCCCGATCCGGCCGCTGCAAGCCCAACATCATCCGGATCGTGGTCGACTTCCCCGCGCCATTCGGCCCCAGAAATCCGTACACACTTCCAGCCGGCACAGTCAGGCTCAGCCCCTTCACGGCAGGTGTCCGGCCGTAGGATTTCCAGACCCCCTCGATTTGTACCAGTGCATCCATCGTGATCGCTACACTTAGACTCCGCGGCGCACGCGGAAGTTCCCCTGCCGCGACCAGCATCTGCCGACCGAAGCGATCATGAGCACCCTCCATATTGAGTTGATTGTTCTCGAACTCTATCGCCGGGGCAAGGTCTCTAGCGGCCGCGCCGCCGAGCTGCTGGGTGTGCCGCGTCTCGAATTTATCCAGCACGCATCCGACCTCGGGATTCCCTATCTTCACCTTGACGAAGCCGATCTCGATCGCGAAATCCAGCTCGGGCGCTCGCTCGCTATAGATGGTCGCCGTGATCGATGCGAGTCCCCTGATCGTGGAATCTCTCCCGTCGTGAGCGCATTCCTTCACACGTACTCCACGGTCGCGGCACCCCTCGCACGTTTGCGCGGCAATCCGAGCCGCGACCGTCAGGGTGCGGTGGTCGCGTGGTCCAAACCGGCAACATGGGTGACATCCGTAGCCGGGAACATGGGTAACAGTTGATTGGGATGTAGAAGCTTGAGTTCTCTTAACAGCATGCTAAGAAGTGCATGCCTTGGAAAGAGAGCAGACCC
>JAOAPT010000315.1 GCA_025463045.1 Candidatus Solibacter sp. | reverse complement strand
CCAAGGATCGTGCGGCGGCGCGGTGGGCGCGGATTGAGGCCCGGCACCCTAATGCAGATCGCAGCGCGGATCGTGTGATGGACGACAAAGATCCGGGCCGCCCGGTAAAAGATTCCAAGGCGCCGGGCGCCAAGAAAGATCAGTAGGTAAGACCAGCGAGTAATACCAGCGAGTAAGTTCCGCAGGTAGGTTTAGGGCCGCGCGCAAGGGTTGAAACCCCGGGAGTGCGGCCCTGCATAATTCTCCCGCCGTATTCTGCATCCCCTCGATCAAGATTTTCTTCTCGACACTATCTTCAGAAACTGGTAAACTCCCCGAAATAGCGCACTTAAGGGGGCCTATGACCGTTCTGAACGAAGATCTGAAACGCGACCTGATTAACCGCGGTTTTTCGCGCCGGAATTTCGGCCGAATTGCCGCGATGGTTACCGCCGGTGCAACTCTTCCTTTTTACAATGAACCGGCACTCGCACAGCTTTCCAAAGTCAACGCGCCCCCGGACGCCGTGTTGATCAATGCAAATGAAAACCCGCTGGGGCCGTGCGCCGAAGCGCGTGAAGCCGCCGCCAAGATGATCGAGCAGGGCGGACGCTATCGCTATAGCGAAGCGGACAAAGTGGTGCAGATTCTCGCCGAGCAGGAGGGTGTGAAGGAAAGCTACGTGCGCGTTCACCCGGGCTCGAGCGGTCCGCTGCATCAGGCCGTGCTGGCGTTCTGTTCGCCGACGAGGCCGTTCGTGATGGCCGATCCTGGCTACGAAGCGGGTGGGCGCGCGGCGGATTTCATCGGCGCGAAGACGTTCCGCGTGCCGCTGATGGCGGACAAAGGCTACTGCCACGACGTGAAGGCGATGGTGGCGGCGAGTCCCGATGCGGGACTGATTTATATCTGCAATCCGAACAATCCGACGGGCACGTTGACGCCGCAATCGGACATCGAGTGGCTGGTGGCGAACAAGCCGAAGAACGCGGTGATCATGATCGACGAAGCCTACACGCACATTGCGGGCGCGCCATTCAATTCGCCGATGGTGGCCGCGGATAAGGACGTCATTTTGCTGCGGACGTTCTCGAAGATTTACGGGATGGCGGGATTGCGCGCGGGCGCGGCGATCGCACGTCCGGACCTGCTGCAGAAGATTTCGAATTTCAGTTCGACCATGATGCCGATCACGGGCATGGCGGCGGCGAGTGCGAGCCTGCAGGTGAAATCGCTGATTCCGACGCGGCGGAAATACATCGCCGACAGCCGGAGCGAAACGTTCAGCTTCCTGGCGAAGAACAACTTCACGTTCGTGCCGTCGGAATCGAACTGCTTCATGATCGACGTGAAGCGTCCGGGCCGGCAGATCGTGGATGCGATGGCGATGGAAAAGGTATTCATCGGACGCGTGTGGCCGGCATGGCCGACTCACGTGCGCGTGACGGTGGGCACTCCCGAGGAAATGAAGAAGTTCCAGACGGCATTCCTTAAGGTGATGGCGTGAAACTCCGCGCTTGGTTGGGACGCAGGTCCCCCGGCGCGGAACGATACGGTTGGACACAACTGTTAGGAGATTGCTCGGGCGGGGTCATCGCGGCGCTGATTGCGCTGCCGTATGGCCTCGCGATGGCGTCTCTCATGGGGCTGCCGCCCGTCCTGGGCGTGTTCACTTCGATTTTGACGGCGCCGGTGATCGCGTTGTTCGGACGCAATCCGGTGCTGATCGGCGGGACGGCAAGCGCGACTGTCCCGTTCCTGGCGCTGGCCGCACGGCAGCACGGCGTAGCGGGCGCAGCGCAACTCTCGATCCTGGCTTCCCTCTTCATGTTGCTGTTCGCGGTGACGCGCCTGGGGCGTCACATGGCGAAGGTGCCGCACGCGGTGGTCACCGGATTCTCCTGCGGAATCGGCGGCATGATGCTGATCTCGCAACTCGATATTATTTTCGGACTGGCGACACCGATGGGGCGATCGGCGGGCACGGCGGTCGGGCAACTGGCGAGCGTGGTGGAGCGGATCGATCAAGCGCGAATGATCCCGCTGGTGCTCGGACTTTCAGTGATTCTGGTGGCGACGGTGGCGGCGCGGATTTCGCCGCACGCTCCGGCTCCGCTGGTGGGCGTGGTGCTCGCGTTCGCGATCGCGCGAGCGTTCGAATTTCGCGAGAAGGAAGTGGGGATGCTGCCGGCGATGCTGCCACCGGTGGTCGCACTGAGTTGGAAGTGGAAGGACGCGCTCGCGATGCTTCCTTCGGCGGCCGCCCTGGCATTTGTTGCCAGCGTAAATATTCTGATCACGTCGCGCGTGGTGGAACATTTCCGCGGACGGCACAAGCGGATGAAGGCGTCGGACGCGGATGCCGAGCTCGGCGCATACGGCCTGGCGAATTGCGTGGCAGGCGCATTCGGCGCGCCGTTGAGCGTTGGGATTCCGGCGCGCAGCCTGGCGGTAGTGCGGTGCGGCGGCACGACGGCGTTGGCGAATCTCCTGCACGCGGCGGTGCTGCTGGTGATCCTGTGGCTGGGGTCAGGCGCGGTGTCGCACATTCCGATTCCGGCGCTCGCCGGAGTGACGGCGTGGATGGGGCTGTGTCTGCTGGATTGGAGCGCCTGGCGGCGGCTTCCGAAGATGACGCGCGTCGACGCGGCGGCGTTTCTGCTGACGGCGGCGAGCGTACTCGCGGTGAACGCGGTGCTCGCGGTGGCGCTCGGCTGCTCGCTCTACGGCGCGCACGCATTGTGGGCGCGGCTGGTGCGGGCGGCGGAGGTTCCGAGGACGGTGTAGGGAAACGGTCGTCGTCATGGATTTGTGGTGGAGCGTTCATTAGCGTTTCACGGTTCCGCCTTTAATCTTGGGTCAGATGAAAAATCTGATCTCCCTTCTATTACTCCTAATCGTGGCGCTGACGCTCTCGGCGCAGGTCGACAACGCTTCATTGAACGGCACAGTGACGGATCCGTCGCGGTCGGTGATCCCAGG
>JAOAPT010000290.1 GCA_025463045.1 Candidatus Solibacter sp. | reverse complement strand
GCGTGCTGCTCGATTGGTTCCGTAAGCCGCACACGCGTTTCGGCACGAGCTACCGCCTCATCAACCTGATCACGGTCATGCAGCTCGCCACCATCCTGCTGAGCCGCGGCGACGTTTTCCTGCTCGGTGAAGCCTACGCGTTCGGCGTGGTGTGGAGCTTCTTCCTGAAATCGCTGGGCGTGCTGGTATTGCGCTATCGCCGCCACGACCAGGAGTATAAGATGCCGCTCAACCCGAAGATTTTCGGGCGCGAGTGGCCGGTCGGTCTCGCGCTGACTACGCTGCTGCTCTTCTTTGTGGCGATCGCCAACCTGTTCACCAAGGAAATTGCTACCAAGAGCGGTGTGGCGTTCACCGTGGTGCTCTTCATTATTTTCACGATCTCCGAGCGCATCAACAAGCGTACCCGCGCCGACAAGATGCAGGGGTTGGAAGAATTTAACCTGGATATGCGGCCGGAGGTTACCGCGCAGACGGTACATGCCCGCCCCGGTTGCATCCTGGTCGCCGTGCGCGATAACAAGCGCATGCTGCACCTGAAGAACGTTCTCGAAAAGACCAATCTGCGGCGGCACGATATCGTCGTGATGACGGTCCGTCCCGTCTCCACGGGCGCCGGCGAATACGAACTCTCCGACGCGCAGATCTTCAGCGATTACGAAAAGGAACTGTTGACCCGCGTCGTGACCATGGCGGAGAAGGCGGGCAAAACCGTCGACCTTCTTGTCGTCCCGGGCGTCGATCCGTTCGACGCGATGGCGCAGACCGCGTCGAAACTGAAAGCCTCGCGGCTGGTGACGGGTGTTTCGGCGAAGATGGATTCCGAGGAACTGGCGCGCCGCATCGGCCTCGCATGGGAGAGACTTCCCGAACCGAGGCACGCCTTCTCGCTCGAAATCATCACACCGGATCGTCCCAGTGTGTACGTCAACCTTGGTCCGCATCCGCCCCGCCTGTGGCCGGAGGATCTCGACCGAGCACACGAAATCTGGCTGAGTTTGCAGGACAACTTCGGTTCGCGCCTGCATCACCGCGACGTCGTCGGCGTGGCGTTGCGGCGCTTGCAGAAGGACCTCGAAACCGAGCGCCGCGATCAGGCGTTGGACGATTTAGGCAAGGAATTGCGCAAGCCCTGAAGTGGCGTCATCGCGCCCGTCTCGCGAATAAGACGCCCCCGGTCATCGCGACTCTGACCGGTGTGCGCCGCTTGCCCCCTATTTCGCCCACGAGTTCGATCTTTTGTAGAAAAAGACTACTTCGTCCTGTTGCGCCTTGTAGTGCATTCCAATATCCTTAATATTCGCTTATGGCCAAGAAGACTCCTATCACGGTCGCCCACGGCGACGGCATCGGACCTGAAATCATGAACGCCACGCTCCAGATCCTGGAAGCGGCCGGCGCGGCTCTCGAGATCGAGACCATCGAGATCGGCGAGAAGGTTTATTTGCGCGGCAATTCCGCCGGCATTGAACCGAGCGCCTGGGATTCCCTCCTGCGCACGCAGGTTTTCCTGAAGGCGCCGATCACGACGCCCCAGGGCGGCGGTTTTAAGAGCCTGAACGTGACCACGCGCAAGACGCTTGGTCAGTACGCCAACGTGCGCCCCTGCGTGTCCTACCACCCGTTCATCGACACCAAGCATCCGAATATGGACGTGGTAATCGTCCGCGAGAACGAAGAAGATTTGTACGCCGGGATCGAGTATCAGATGACCCCGGAAGTCATGTCCTGCATCAAGCTGATCTCGCGCCCTGGCAGCGAAAAGATCGTCCGCTACGCCTTCGAGTATGCGCGCCTGCACAATCGCAAGAAGGTCACCTGCTTCATGAAGGACAACATCATGAAGATGACCGACGGCCTCTTCCATAAGGTGTTCGACGAGATCGCCGTAGAGTATCCCGATATCGAAAAGGAAGCCTGGATCGTCGATATCGGCGCGGCGAAAATGGCCGACACGCCCGGCGCCTTCGACGTGATCGTGATGCCGAATCTCTACGGCGATATCCTGAGCGACGTGGCGGCGCAGATCGCCGGTTCCGTCGGCCTTGCCGGCTCCGCGAATATCGGTGAGAAATGCGCGATGTTCGAGGCGATCCACGGCTCGGCGCCGCGGCGCGCGGGGCAGAATCTGGCCAATCCCTCGGGGCTGCTGCTCGGCTCCGTGCTGATGCTGGTGCACATCAATCAGCCCGAAGCCGCGGGGCTGGTGCATAACGCCTGGCTGCGCACCATCGAAGACGGCGTTCACACCTACGATGTCTTCACCGAAGGCGTCAGCAGCAAGAAAGTGGGGACGAAGGAGTTCGCCGCCGCCGTCATCGAACGCGTCGGGCAGAAGCCGAACATCCTCAAGCCCGTGACGTACGCGCACCGTCCGGAAGCCGCCAAAGCGGCCGCGCAGGCGGAGCGTCCGGCAGTGGCGACGGAGTTGAAGGGGATCGACGTCTTCGTCTACTGGCCGTCGCGCAACGCCAACGCGTTGGCGGAAGCAGTCGGCAAACTGGCGGGCGATGGACTAAGTCTGCAGATGATCGACAACCGCGGCGTGAAAGTGTGGCCGGCAGGCCGTGCGGAGACATTCTGCACGGATAGCTTCCGCTGCCGCTTCGTGGCCGGTGGAGCGACCGATATGGGCAAACTGCTCGACGTCGCGCGCCGCATTTCGGACGCAGGGATCGACATCGCAGTTACCGAAACGCTGCGCAATTTCGATGGCGTGGCGGGCTTCACGCTCGCGCAGGGTCAGTAAACTCAAACGCACACAAAAATCGGGCGTGCGTCCTTCGTTCAGGGAAGGACGCACGCCCTTTTTAGTTGGTCTTACTTACCGTGCGATTACGATATTGTTCGGTAGCGAGGACTGTGAGTCAACGGTACCGGTCAACGTCGTATTGGCATCCGGCTGCACGGTAAGCAGTCCGCTCGTCGAATCCACCATCAGGACCCTGAACGAGGAAGGCGCCACAAAGTTGGTCGAGTTGGAACCGGTCGCTGTGGCGAAACTCAGCGTGAGGGTGCAATCCCCACTCAACGTGTAAGTGCCGATCGAGGTGGAGCGCTGGACGCCGGTGGCGGTCAACAAACTCTGCGTCATAGCGAAACCGCCATTTCCGTTCAGCGTAAACGCACCGACCGACGAGTAGGGCGCCAGCGCCGTGGTGCCGCCCGTGGTGCTGGTGGGTTGGGTGCTGCCGCCGCCGACCTGGAAAGTGAACGAGCCGCCGTAGGTCAGGTTCACGCAGGAATTGGCCCTTTGCAGAAGGCCAACCTCGCCGCCCGCCGAGCCATCGGTCCGCAGATATTTTACGACCGTGCCGCCGAACGAGAGATAAATGTCGTAAGCCGCGCCAGACGTGAAGGTGACCCGGCCCGAACAGTCGTTATTCACCGTGTAGGTGCCGACATTTATATTGATCGCCGGCAAAGTCGAAGAAGCCGCGGTAAGCCCCGTCACGTTACCGGTGCCGTCCAGGTAGTACCGGCCCGCGCCCGGTATGCTGGTGCCGTTGAGGCTGGCGGGATTGTTGAGGAAGCCTACCACTGCGGCATTCGTCGTGGTCGGAGGAACAGAGACAATCGGCCGTATCAGGTTCTGCAACGCCACGTTGGTTCCTTGAGCGTCATACACGCCGAATAATTGAGACGTCGTGCAGCCAGAGGCTGCCGGCAACGCTTTGGGTGCTATCAGGCAAAAGGTGAAGAGACCCCCTAGTAAGAGGTTCCGATAAGAGCTTGTCATTTGTTCTAAGTCTCCTGTCTGTGTGTTTGAACTTACAGCGCGCGTTGCGCAGGGAAAACCCTTGCTGGGAGTATAAGACGGGACTTATCGGCAGATCTGGGTCGTGACAAACCTTTGTTGATCAGTGTCGCACCGGGATGGATCGTTTTTCACCACGGAGCTTCCCGATCCGTACGCAGCGAACAAAATGAAGGAAAAAGGGCAGGCAGCTCAGACTTTCGCCGCAGGGACCTGCCCTTTTCGATGCCAAGCTACCGCGCGATCAGGGTGCCGGTGAGCGCCGTGTTGGAATCGGGCTGCACGGAGAGCAGACCCGTTCCGGCGTTCCACCATCAAAAAGCAATGAGTCTGAATCCGCTGGATGCGGAGCCGGCGGCTGTTGAACCCATTGCGGAGTCGCAGTACCGTACTTACGTTGTAGGTGCCAGCCGACATTGATCGCGCCACTTCACTTGCGATCCACAGGTTGATCT
>JAOAPT010000279.1 GCA_025463045.1 Candidatus Solibacter sp. | reverse complement strand
ATATTCTCCTGCCCGATCTGGCCGACAAAATCGGCGCGCTCGAGCATCTTGCGCGGTTGCCGGCGCGCTCCGCACACCAGCACGTGGCGCTCCGTCTTGTGCAGGCGCTCCGCCAATTTTTCCAGCGCGTACAAGCCGGTCGCGTCGATCGCCGTCATATTGCGCACCCGCAGGATCACGACGTGCCCGAATCCGCTCAGATCTTCCGTCGCGTCCAGCAGTTTCTCCGTGGTGCCGAAAAGGAACGGTCCGTGGATGCGAAGGATGGTCACGTATTCCGGAATCTCCTTGCCCTGGAGCACGTGAGGCTTCGCCTTTTCGATGTAGTCCGGTGTCACCGGAGCGACCGTCGTAGTCTGCGAAACGCGGTAGATATAGAGCAGTGCCGCGAGCAACATCCCGACCTCGACCGCAACCGTCAGGTCGGCAACTACCGTTAGACCGAACGTCGCCACCCAGACGACGCGCTCGGCGCGGCCGAGCCGCAGGATGCCGCCGATTTCGCGCCACTCGCCCATGTTGTAGGCCACGACGAAGAGCACCGCGGCGAGCGTCGCCAGCGGAATGAACTTGGCAAGCGGCGCGGCCACCAACAGAATCGTCAGCAGCGTGAGCGCATGGATGATGCCCGACACCGGTGTCTTCGCGCCGCTGCGGATATTGGTCGCGGTGCGCGCGATCGCGCCCGTCGCCGGCAGTCCGCCGACCATCGGAGAAATCACGTTGGCGATGCCCTGCGCGATCAGCTCCACATTGGAATTGTGTTTGTCGCCGCTCATCGTATCGGCGACGACGGCCGAGAGCAGGCTCTCCACCGCGGCCAGCAGCGCCACCGTCATCGCCGAAGGCAGCAGCGGCAGAATCAGGTCGGCGCGAAATTGCGGCACTTGGAAGTGCGGCAGTCCCTGCGGAATTCCGCCGAACTTGCTGCCGATCGTCTCCACCGGCAGCTTCAACAGGATCGCCGCCGCGGTGACGCCCAGCAGCGCGACAATCGAGCCTGGCACGCGCTTCGTCACGAACGGCCACAGAAGAATGATCGCGAGCGATGCGCCGCCGACGATGGCCGTCATCGGGTCGATGGTATTCAGGTGCGCGATCAGCTTCTCCATTCGCGGCAGAAACTCGCTGGGCACGGGGCCGATCGCCAGCCCTAGGAAATCGCGAATCTGCGTCGATGCGATCAGCACCGCGATGCCGTTGGTGAACCCGATCGTCACCGGGCGCGGGATGAAGCGCACGGCAGTTCCCAGACCGGTCGCGCCCATGGCGATCAACAGCACGCCCGCCATTGCAGTCACCATCAGAAGACCGGACAATCCGAACTTGAGGACGATGCCGGAAACGATCACGACGAACGCGCCCGTCGGTCCGCCGATCTGTACGCGCGATCCGCCCAGTGCCGAGATTATGAATCCGCCGATCACGGCGGTGTAAATTCCGGCCTGCGGCGTCACGCCGCTCGCGATGCCGAAGGCCATGGCAAGCGGCAGCGCCACCAGTCCGACGGTAAGTCCGGCGATCAGGTCCTTAAGGAAGACTTTCCAGGTGTACTGCCGCAGGCAGAGCACCAGTTTGGGCATCCAGTGGTCGAGAGGAGTTTCGGGAAGAGCGATCACCGGGCTGCCCCGTGTTCTTTTTCGATCTCCCCCAGCGCCGCCATCGTTTCCGTCAACTGCGCGTGAAAATAGCGGCGCATGATGTCCAGCACCTCGATCAGCAGCGGACTGCGCAATGAATAGAAGACCTGGTTGCCGTCCTTGCGGTTGACGACGATCTGTTTGGAGCGCAGGACGGAGAGGTGCTGCGAGGCGTTGGCCTGTTCGATGCCGAGCCGCTCGATCAGTTTCCCTTCGGGCAGATCTCCATCGCGAAGCATCTCCACGATCGCAATTCGCGTGGGATGGGCGAGGGCCTGGAAGATGTCGGCCTTAAATCGGCGAAGCGCATCTGGCATGATTACAGTATATTCGAAGTCTCGAATATAGGCATGCGGTCAGTGGGTTTTGCTAAACCGGCTTCGGCGCCGCGCAGAACTGGTCGAACACTTCCGTGAGGACGCTGGCGATTTCCGCGGGTTCGCGGCTTTCGATCTCCCTGCGATGGAGCATGTAGACCGGCTTGCCGTCCTGGAATAGCGCCATCGAGGGCGAGGAAGGCGGGTAATCGGAAAGGAGGGCGCGCAAGTGAGCCACCGCGGCTTCATCGCCGCCGGCAAAAACCGTAGCCACCTTTGCAGGACGCACCGCATGTCGCAGCGCCAGCCCGATTGCCGGACGGGCCCTGCCGGCGGCGCAGCCGCAAACGGAATTCACGACCATTAACACGGCGCCGCTTCCGGGTCCCAACAGGCGGTCCACATCTTGAGGAGTTCTCGCTTCTTCCACACCGTATTGGGTGAGGTCCTGGCGCATTGCGGCGATGAGTGGTTCGGGGTAGGGCACTCTCTGATCTTACCGTACCCTACCCTACCGTTCGGGCTGATCGTAGCCCTGCAGGCGCCGGATCCACACGTTGCGATAGCGCACCTTGTGGCCGTGATCCTGCAGCGAAAGCGGCTCTTCCTCGCCGTGCGGACTGTACTTGGCCACCGCGCGATGCACCATCGTGCCGAGGATTTCCTTGCGATGATGCACCAGCACGCCGTTGAAGAACACGGTGGCGATCGCCGGACGCACCAGCTTCTCGCCTTCAAACCGCGGAGCTTCGAACACAATGTCGTACGCCTGCCATTCGCCGGGAGGACGGATGGGATTCACCAGCGGCGGCCATTGCCCGTATAGCGAGCCGGCCTGCCCGTCGGCGTACGTCACGTTGCCCCAGGAATCCAGCACCTGGAACTCATAGCGATCCATCAGCAGGACGCCGCTGTTGCCGCGATCCTGGTCCTGCCCCTTGACGTCCGTGGGCTCCGACCATTCGATGTGCAACTGCACGTCGCCGAACTTCTCGCGCGTGATCAACGATCCGGTGCCCGGCGCCACCTCGAAGTAGCCATCCTTCACAACCCACTTCGCGTCCACGTCCTTGCCCCGTTCCGCGCCGCGCCCGTGCTGCATCCAGCGAGAAAGATCTTTGCCGTCGAACAGTACCGTCGCGTCCGACGACGGCGCTCCCAGCACTTTGCCCGGCGTCACCATATTCGGATGCGGGCGGTTTGAATCGTGGACATGCCAGTTCTGCCCGGGCAGGATGGCCGTGTCGGTATATCCGGGATTCTTCTTCTGTTGCGCGAACAGACCAACCGTCAGACAGACAGCGATGGCGCATACCAGGTAAAACGCATTACGGTACGTCATGGTAGTGTCACCAGCATAATGGGGAATTGCGCGCGGGACAACCTCGGGACAATCCGGTCCTGATTCGGTACCATCGCTTTCATGCGCGAACTCTGGCTGATCCGCCACGGCGAGACGGAATGGAGCCTCTCGGGCGCCCACACCGGCCGCACCGATATCCCCCTGACCGCCGCCGGGCAGGCGAACGCCGCCGCCATCGGCCGCTACTTTGCGGGACACCGCTTCGCCCTCGTTCTCACCTCCCCGCTTCAACGCGCGCGGGAAACCAGCCGACTCGCGGGCTTCGCGGACGAGGCCGTGATCGATCCCGATCTCCGCGAGTGGGATTACGGCGATTACGAGGGCCTGACCACGCCCCAGATTCAGGCGGCGAATCCACAATGGTCGCTGTGGACGGATGGCGCGCCGAATGGCGAATCTCCGGAGCAGGTCGCCGCCCGCGCCGATCGCGTGATCGCCCGCGTACTTGCGGTGGATGGCGATGTGGCGATCTTCGCTCACGGGCACATTCTGCGCGTGCTCGCCGCACGCTGGCTGGATCTGCAGCCCTCCGCGGGACGCCTGTTCGCGCTTAGCACGGGATCTGTCAGCACGCTCGGTTACGAGCGCAGCACCCGCGTCATCCTGCGTTGGAATCTTTCGCCTTCGGCATAACCAGCCCGACGCGCAGCGGCTTCGATCCGGCCGCCACCTTCATCACCTTCAACACCAGTTGCAGCGCTTCCACCGGAGAAATCACGCGCGTCAGATTGTGATCCGGATCGTGCCCGCTGAGCACGGCGAGTTTCGGCGAAGGTAGAAAAATCTCCATCACGCGCAGCGTCTCGTGGGAGTTGGAGAACCAGACCACCAGTTCCTCGTCTTCCTTCAGCGACTTCTGCATCGAATGGACCTGCCCCATGATGATGGCGCCCACGTTTTCCGGCGCAGGCGCCGCCGGAGCAGGCGCGGGTTTGGGATCCTGCGTCGCGGAAAGCAGGGCCTCTTTGGCCAGTTGTTTGGTGAGATCGACGAGCGCCATTTGCTGTGATCCTAACACGATAACCGGAGCACCTTTTCGCGTCACGCCTGCGCCCGCCGTATCAAAATATAAGTATGCGTACCTTCGAAAGCCTCACCGAGCGCGAACTACTGGCGCTCGCCATTACTCTCGAAGAAGAGGACGAGCGCGTCTATGGCGATTTCGCCGACGGGTTCCGTGAAAACTATCCCGCCACCGCCGAACTCTTCCAAGGCATGCGGGATGAAGAATCCGGGCATCGCCGCCGCCTGATCGAACTCTTTCAACAGCGCTTCGGCAATCACATCCCGCTGATCCGCCGCCAGGACGTCCGGGGCTTCGTCGATCGCCGTCCGATCTGGCTCCTCCGGCCTCTGCCACTCGATAAGGTGCGTGCCCACGTCGCCTCCATGGAAATGGAAACGCGCCGCTTTTACGAGAAAGCGTCGGGGCGCTCGAAAGACGCCGGAATCCGCCAACTGCTCGACGACCTCGCGCTCGAAGAGCGCGCGCACCGCGATCGCGCGGAGGAACTCGGCAAGGATAAACTCACCAATACCGCCATTCAGGAAGAGGCCGAAACCAATCGCCGCCTCTTCGTTCTCCAGGTGGTCCAGCCCGGACTCGCCGGTCTGATGGACGGTTCGGTTTCCACACTCGCGCCGGTCTTCGCCGCGGCTGTCGCGACCCACACATCGTGGAATGCGTTCCTGGTCGGGCTCGCCGCCTCGATCGGCGCGGGCATCAGCATGGGCTTCGCCGAAGCGCTCTCCGACGATGGCAGCATGACGGGCCGCGGACATCCCTGGGCGCGCGGACTGATCTGCGGCGCGATGACGACGCTCGGCGGCATCGGCCACACGCTGCCCTTCCTCCTCCCTGGATATCAGGCGGCGATGACGGCGGCGATTGGGGTGGTGATCGTCGAACTCGGTGTCATCTCCTGGATTCGCAATCGCTATATGGATACGTCGCCGGTCTCGGCGGTGCTCCAGGTGGGGCTGGGCGGCGTGCTGGTGTTTCTCACGGGGATCCTGATCGGCAGTTCCTAACGGGTGTGCGGCGGCGATCGGCTTCGGCCGTGTCGAAGGAACAAACCCGTGCTCACCCACCTGTTACCATGACGATTCCTTATGGAATCGTCCGCGCGCGGCGTCGCAGGTTTGCGATGGTGGATTGCCGGCCTGATCTTTCTGGCGACCCTGATCAATTTCATCAATCGCCTCACCGTCTCCGTGCTCGCGCCCGTGATCACGCGCGATCTTCACCTCAGCAATCTCGAATTCGCCGGCATCACGAATGCGTTCCTGGTCGCCTACACCGCAAGCCAGGCGCTCTCCGGAAAGCTCTACGACCGCATCGGCAATCGCCGGGGATTCACGTTCTCGATCGTCGTCTGGTCCATCGCGAGCATGCTGCACGCCTTTGCCACAGGACTCTTCAGCCTGAACTGCTTTCGCTTTCTGCTGGGCATTGGCGAGGCCGGCAACTGGCCGGGCGCCGCCAAAGTGATCGCCGAATGGTTCCCGCCGCGCCAGCGCGCGCTCGGGATGGCGATCTTCAACAGCGGCACTTCGATCGGCTCTGTCGTCGCCACGCCGCTGATCATCGCGCTCCAGGTGAACTTCGGATGGCAGGCGACCTTCCTCGCGGTCGGCGCGCTCGGCTTCCTCTGGCTCGCGCTGTGGCTGCGTTTTTATCATCCGCCGTCAGAGCATCCGCGGATCACGCGTGAAGAACTCGCGCTCATCGCCGAAGATCGTCCCGCTGCCGTCGCGCCGCTACCGTGGAAGGTGTTGCTGCGCTATCGCCAGACATGGGCCATCCTGCTCTCGCGCTTCTTCTGCGACCCCGTATGGTGGCTCTACATCACGTGGCTACCGCTGTATTTGTACAAGGTGCACGGCTTCAGCCTCAAGCAAATCGGCTACTTCGCGTGGGTGCCATTCGTCGCCGCCGACGCCGGCAGCCTCTTCGGCGGATGGGCCAGCGGTCACCTCATGGCGCGCGGTTGGAGCGTCAATCGCGCGCGCAAAACCGTGATCGTGATCGGCATGCTCTGCATGTGCGTCGGCCTGCTCGCCGCCGTTGCCCACACGGCGGCCGTGGCGCTCGCCTGCATCGCGGTCGTCCTGTTCGGCTTTCAGACGTGGATCAATAACGTGCAGACCATGCCCAGCGATTACTTCCCGGAAAGCGCTGTGGGCGCGGTCGCCGGACTCGGCGGCATGGGCGCGGGAGTCGGCGCGATCCTGTTCACGCAGGCCACCGGCTTCGTGGTCGACCACTTCTCCTACACGCCCATGCTGGTTGTCGCCGGACTGCTTCCGCTGGCCGGTACCGCCGTCCTCTTCGGACTCGGCGGACAGATCAAGCGGGTGGTGTAGGCAGATACTCGAAGACCTGCTCCACCCCTACGCCGAAGGCACGCGCGATGCGGAAGGCGAGCAGCAGGGAAGGAAAATACTTCCCGGCTTCGAGCGCCATGATGGTGTGGCGCGTGACGCCTGCCCTCTTCGCCAGTTGATCCTGCGTCCACTCGCCGCGCTCGAAGCGGAGACGCCGGATGTGATTCCGGATCTCCGGCGAATCAGTCATGTGCACTTACCCTTTAGTTATTCACAACTTACTCAATGTAATCTATACATCACCAAAATAGCCACGTCAAGCTCATCTTGACTTCCTCGGCCATCTCCGGTAAAAGTAGAGTGCAGGCGAAGAAAAGGCGAATTCAGATGGGTGCCGCGGTCCTCAAAAAGCAGTTCGAATCGGTGTTGGGCGGCGCCCGTGACTGGCAGTACCGTCCCGAGCCGGAACTGGTCCCGACCGGCGTGGCGGAGGTCGATTCGGCCACCGGTGGACTGCCCCGCGGCTGCCTCACCGAGATCGTCGGCCCCGCATCGTCTGGCCGCACCAGCCTGCTGCTTTCGATCCTCGCCGCCGCCACCGCGCGCCAGGAATTCTGCGCCCTGGTCGACGCCGAGGACGCCTTTGCGCCGCATTCTGCCGCCGGCGCCGGGGTCCAACTTTCGCGTCTGCTCTGGGTACGCTGCGGCCATAGCGCCGAGCATGCGCTCAAGGCGGCCGACCTGCTGATCCAGGGCGGAGGCTTTGGCATGGTCGTGATGGACTTGGGCGATACCGCACCCCAAACCGCGCGGCGGATCTCGCTGACCTCCTGGTTCCGCCTGCGCCGCGCCGTGGAACATACGCCGACCGTGCTGCTTTCGATCGCGCGCCAACCCAATGCAAAAACCTGCGCCTCGCTCGTCATCGAGTGCGTGCGCAATGCGGAAAACTGGAGCGGCGCGCGTCACACTTCCCGGCTGCTGCGTGGTTTCGACGTGCGCGCCCAATCCCTGAAATCGAGCATGAAACGGAGGTCGCTGTGTTCGCCTGTCTTCACGGCCCGGGCAATCTGACGCCGCTCGCCTTCGAATTTTCGCCCGCCGTGGAAGCCACCTCCGCCGACACGGTGACCTTTGACGTCAGCGGACTCGACCGCCTCTTCGGACTGCCCCAGGATGTCGCCGCCGCGATCGCACGCCGCGCCCGCGAATGCGGTGTGAAGGCGAGCCTCGCTCTCGCCGCCAATCCCGACGCCGCCATCTGCGCCGCGCGCGGATTTCCTGGCGTCAACCTGATTCCCTACGGCGATGAAGGCAAATTCCTCGGCGCGCTTTCGCTCACCGTGCTCGCGCCCTCGATTGAACTGCTGGAGACGCTCGAACGCTGGGGCATTCGCACATTTCATCAGATGGCCGCGCTCCCCCCGCTCGGCATTGCCGAACGCCTGGGGAACGAGGGTCTGCGCCTGCGCGAACTGGCGCGCGGCGAGGCCGAACGAAAGCTGCTCCCGATCATCGAGCCGCTCACGTTCGAGGACGAAATCGAACTCGAATATCCCGTCGAGTTACTCGAGCCGCTTGCCTTCCTGCTCGCGCGCCTGATCAACGGCCTTGCCACGCGCCTCGCTACGCGCGCGCTCGCCACCGACGAACTCCGCCTGCGCCTCAAACTGGAAAATCGCACGACGCATCGCCGCACGCTCTGCCTGCCCGTGCCTACGCTCGATACCAAGGCCTTCCTCAAGCTGCTGCAGCTCGATCTGGAAGCCAATCCGCCGTCCGCGCCCGTGCTGCATTTGTGGATGGGCGTGAATCCCGTGAAGCCGCAGACCGCGCAGACCGGACTCTTCGTTCCAGTCGCGCCCGAACCCGTGAAACTCGAACTCACGCTGGCGCGCATTCAGGCCCTCGTCGGCGAGGGACGGGTCGGCACGCCCGAACTACTCGACACGCATCGCCCCGATGCCTTCCGTGTGAACCAGTGGGGCCGCTCACCGGCGGTCATTACGCGGCAAGTCGTCGAACAGCCCCGCCTCGCGCTCCGCATTTTTCGCCCCGCACGTGCTGCCCGCGTCGCGCTCGCTGCGGGCCAGCCGAGCTTCGTAATGGCCGATGGCGTCCGCGGAAAAGTCCTCGATCTCGCCGGCCCCTGGCGCACCTCCGGCGATTGGTGGACTCCCGACGCCTGGCAGCGCGACGAATGGGACATCGCCCTCTCCGACTGCGCTCTCTATCGCCTCTACTGCGCCCCCCGCGGCTGGTTCGTTGAGGGCACGTATGATTGACATCCAGGAAGTTCCGCCCGCGAAACTTCATGAAAAACGAGCGCCAATCAGAGCCGCGACGGTTACGGAGCGGTGGTCACGCGACCACCGCTCCCTGACGGTCGCGGCTCGGATTGGGGTGTGTTCTTCAACGGAGTTCTTCATGGCCCCGTTCGGGGCCGCAACAAGGGATGAAAATGGACGATCGCTTTTAGGCGCGTCATTTTCAACGGAGCGGTCGCGTTGTTCGGCGGTACCGCTCCATAACCGTCGCGGCTCTGATTGGGGCGCAGCCATTCCCGGAGCGCTTGCTTCATGAGCGCCCCCTACGTCGAGCTTCACGCCCGCTCCGCCTTCAGCTTTCTCGAAGGCGCCTGCGTTCCCGAAGAACTCGCCGGAGCCTGCGCGAATCTCGGGATGCCTGCGATGGCGCTCCTCGACCGCAACGGCGTCTACGGCTCGCCACGATTCCACATGGCAGCCAAGAAGGCCGGCTTCCGCGCCCACATTGGCAGCGAGATCACCTGCACCAACGGACGCACCTACCCGCTGCTCGTCGAATCGCGCGCCGGGTATCAAAACCTCTGCCGTCTCGTGACCCGCATGAAACTGCGCGCCCCTAAGGGAGAGGGCGCCGCCACGCTCGACGAGCTCGCCGAATTCTCGCGCGGACTCCTCTGCATCACCGCCCATCCCGACGAGCGCCTCCTCGAGATCTTCGGCCGCCGCCATCTCTACGCCGAACTCCAGCGTCATCACCATCGCGAAGAGGAGGCCGCTAATCAGGAGGTGATCGAGCGTGCGCGGCGACTCGGCATTCCGCTGGTCGCCACCAATCAGCCCGCCTACGCCGTCCCCGCGCAGCGCGAACTGCTCGACGTTTTCACCTGCATCCGCAATAAAGTCACGCTCGCCACCGCCGGCCGCCTGCTCGAACGCAACAACGAACGGCACGTGAAATCCGCCTACGAAATGGCGCGTCTCTTCGCCGACCGGCCGGACGCGATCGCCAACACGCTCGAGATCTCCTCGCGCCTGGAATTCACGCTTTCCGACCTCGGCTACGAATTCCCGCGCTACCCCGTTCCCGACGGCGAAACGCAGGCCAGCTTCCTGCGAAAAATTGCGGAAGATGGCGCGCGCCGTCGCTATCGGCCGTACCACGAACGCGCGCAACGTCAGATCGAACGCGAACTCGCGATGATCGAAAAGCTCCACCTAGAGGGCTATTTCCTGATCGTCTGGGACATCGTGCGCTTCTGCAAAGAGCACGACATTCTGGCTCAGGGACGCGGCAGCGCGGCCAACAGCGCGGTCTGCTACGCGCTCGAAATCACCGCCGTCGACCCGGTCGGGATGGACCTGCTGTTCGAGCGCTTCCTCAGCGAAGAGCGCGGCGAGTGGCCCGATATCGATCTCGATCTGCCGAGCGGCGATAAGCGCGAACAGGCCATCCAGTATGTCTACCAGCGCTTCGGCCAACTCGGCGCGGCGATGACCGCCAACGTGATCACCTATCGCGGACGCTCCGCTGCGCGCGAGGTCGGTAAGGCGCTCGGCTTCGAGATCACCACGCTCGAAAAGCTCACCTCGCTGGTGCGCGCGTGGGAGTGGAAGGATCCGAAGGACACTACCGACAGCCAGTTTCGCGAGGCCGGCTTCGACATTTCCAATCCGCGCGTGCGCAAGTTTTTCGAGCTTTACGAAATGGCGCAGGACCTTCCCCGCCATCTCGGCCAGCACTCCGGCGGCATGGTGATCTGCCAGGGTGCGCTCGATTCCGTGGTGCCGCTCGAACCCGCCACCATGCCCGGCCGCGTCGTTGTGCAGTGGGATAAAGAGGATTGCGCCGACCTCGGCATCATCAAGGTCGACCTGCTCGGCCTCGGCATGATGGCCGTCATTGAGGACTGCCTGAAGCTCTGCCCCGACGTCGATATCGCGCACCTCCCGCAGGACGACGAGAAGGTCTATAGCGCGCTCAAAAAGGCAGACACCATCGGGATGTTCCAGGTGGAAAGCCGCGCGCAGATGTCCTGCCTGCCGCGCATGAAGCCCGTGAAGTTTTATGACGTTGTCGTGCAGGTGGCGATCATCCGCCCCGGCCCGATCGTCGGCAAAATGGTGCACCCGTATCTCAATCGCCGCCAGGGCAGGGAAGCGGTCGATTGCCTGCATCCTTCGCTCGAACCGGTGCTGCGGCGAACGCTCGGTGTCCCGCTGTTCCAGGAGCAGTTGCTGCGCATGGCGATGATCGCCGCCGGTTTCTCGGGCGGTGAGGCGGAGGAGTTGC
>JAOAPT010000276.1 GCA_025463045.1 Candidatus Solibacter sp. | reverse complement strand
GCCGATCTCCCCGCCGACTTCTACCTCCGCCTCTCCGGCGAAATCACAAAGATGTTCCATGGCGAGATCCCGCCACAGGAAAAACTGCCCGAAATAAAACACAAATAGCCCGCGCTGTGTTATCCGTGTTTATCGGCGTTCATCGGCGGCCAATAAGGTCTTCTACACCAGCACCGTGAACGTATTCTCCGTCCGCTGCACCGGACGATACAACGTATCCCGCTCGATCGGATCTCGTCCCGCCTTCCGGATTAACGCGAGCAGTTCCCCACGCCGTAGCCCCTGCTGCGTCGTCGCCCCCGCATCGTGATAAATCCGCTCTTCCACGATCGTCCCATCCAAATCGTCCGCCCCAAATTTCAGCGCGATCTGCGCGATCCGCGGCGTCATCATCACCCAGTACGCCTTGATGTGTGGGATGTTGTCCAGCATCAACCGCGCCACCGCGATGTTCTTGATGTCCGTGAACCCGGTCGTCTTCGGAATATGCTGCAGCGGCGTATTATCAGGATGAAACGCCAGCGGAATAAACGTCACGAATCCGTGCGTCTCGTCCTGCAGCGCTCGCAGCCGCACCAGATGATCCGCCCGATCCTCATCGTTCTCCAGATGCCCATACAACATCGTGCAGTTCGAATTCAGCCCCAACTGATGCGCGATCTTCGCCGTCTCCAGCCACTCGTTCCCATCGATCTTGTGATCGCAAATAATCCGCCGTACGCGCTCGTTGAAGATCTCCGCCCCGCCGCCCGGCAGCGAGTCCATCCCCGCATCCCGCAGTCGCTCCAGCGTCTCGCGAATCGAGATCTTCCCGCGCTTCGCCAGGTACGCGATCTCCACCATCGTGAACGCCTTCAAATGCACCTGTGGAAAGCGCTGCTTCAACCCGCGCAGCATCTCGCAGAACCAGTCGAGCGTCAATTCCGGATGCAGTCCGCCGTCAATGTGGAACTCCGTAACCGCCTCGCTCCACCCTTCGCCCGCCTTAAACCACACCTCTTCCAAGGACATCGTGTACGCCTTCGGATCGCGCACCCGCTTGCCGAACGCACACAGCCGGCAGCTCGCCACGCACACGTCCGTCGGATTGATATGCCGGTTGACGTTGAAGTACGTCTTGTCCCCGTGCAGCCGTTCCCGCACCAGGTTCGCCATATACCCGATCGCCAGAATGTCGTTGCTCCGGAACAGCGTCACCCCGTCGTCGTAAGACAGGCGTTCGCCCGCCTCGACCTTCGCGCGAATCGGATTTAATAGGGGATCATCGAAGACGACTTGCATGGTTTTCAAGCACCCGGTTTGAGGAGGAAAATATCAGCGGCCCAGAAGATAAAGAATAACACGCTGACGTAACCGTTCATCGTGAAGAAGGCCGCGTTCACGCGCGATAAGTCGGTCGCTTTGACTAAGCTGTGCTCGTAAATCAGCAGCGCCGCGATCGCCGCCACACCCGCCATCGCGAGGCCCCCGAGATGCAGCCCGTACACCAGCGCCAGCAGGCACACGATCATCATCGTGTGCATCGCCATCGCCACCCGCAGCGCGCCCGCGATCCCGAGCGCGCGCGGCACGCTGAACAGCCCTTCCGCGCGATCGAATTCGTAATCCTGGCATGAGTAGATCACGTCGAATCCCGCCGTCCAGAACGTTACCGCCGCCGTCAGCCACAAGATCCGCGCGTCCAAACTTCCGCGCACCGCGATCCACGCCGCCGCCGGAGCGATCCCCAGCGAAAATCCCAATACCAGATGCGAGAACGCCGTAAACCGTTTGGTGAAGGAATAAAAAAAGACGATCCCCAACGCCACCGGTGCGAGCAGTAAACACAGCGGATTCAACCGCCACGCCGCGAGGAAAAACACCGCCGACGCCCCCGCCACGAACGCCCACGCAAAGCCTTCCGACAACTGGCCCGCCGGCAAATGCCGCGTACTCGTTCGCGGATTCTTGGCGTCGATCCGCGCGTCCACCAGCCGGTTGAACGCCATCGCCGCCGACCGCGCCCCCACCATCGCCACCACGATCCACGCCAGCTTGCCCCAGATCTCGCCCGTCTGATAACCCCCCTCGCGGAAGGCCAGCAGCGCCCCCGTGAGCGCGAACGGCAGTGCGAAAATCGAGTGCTCGAACTTGATCATATCGAGCGTAAAGCGTAGGCGTTTCAGGAGCATCAGAAGTAGACTTCCTAGTTATTTTACCGCCATCCCCTGCCGTGTTACAGTGACGTACGGACGGATTGGTGCACATGCTGGAAGCCTTCTCGCTCTCTGATAAAGGTTGCGTTCGAGCCAATAACGAGGATTACTGCCTGATCGACGCGGCCCGCGGCCTCTACGTCCTCGCCGACGGCATGGGTGGCGCCAAAGCCGGTGAACAAGCCTCCCGCATCGCCGTCGAAGCCGTCGCCGAAACCGTCCGCACCGCTCCCGTCCTCGATCCCCAAGTCCTCATCCTCGCCGCCGAAGAAGCCAACCGCCGCGTCCTCGAAGCCGCGCAGAACGATCCTTCCCTCGAAGGCATGGGTACCACTCTCGTCGCCGCCCTCGAACTCGAAAACGAACTCGCCATCGCCAGCGTCGGCGACTCCCGCGCCTACGTCCTCGACGATGCCGGCCTTCGTGCCATCACCGACGATCAGACCTGGGTCAACGAAGTCGGCCGCCCCCTCGGCCTCGACGAGGAGAGCCTCCGCAATCACCCCATGCGCCACGTCCTCACCATGGCCATCGGCGCCAGCGCCCCCCTCACCATCAATCACTACCGCGTCCGCCTCGCCCCCAACAGTCTCGTCCTCATCTGCAGCGACGGCCTCCACGGGGTGCTCGAAGCCCCTGAAATGGAGCGCATACTTAAGGATGGCCGCAACGGCGATACCCTCGAGGAAAGCTGCCACCACCTCATCGATGCCGCCAAACACGCCGGCGGCCCCGACAACGTGACCGCCGTCCTGATGAGAAAAATCGGATAATTCTACCTTCCCCCTCACACAATAGTAGTATCAAGCAGTTCATTGTCCGATTCGCCGCCATTTCGATTGCCCTGGCGGCCTTGGCGTCCGCTCAAGTCGCCATCTTGCAAATCAAAGTCGTCGAAGGCGAAGGCGCCGTGCACCTGCCCGGTGTGCGCAGCCCGCGCAACCTCGTCGCCGAAGTAACCGACGAAACCGGACGCCCCGTGTCCGGCGCCGCCGTCAGCTTTCACGTCCCCGAGAGCGGCCCCGGCGGAGCCTTCCCCAACGGACTCCGCACCGAAATCGTCATCACCGATTCGCACGGCCGCGCCACGCTCCACGGCTTCCTCGCCAATCGCACCGCCGGCCGCTTCCAACTCCGCATCCTCGCCTCCAGGGAACAGGCGCGCGCCGGCATCGTGTCCTTCCAATATGTGGCCGACCTCAAACCTTCCGCCGCCACCCCAACCGCTCGCAACAATAAGAAATGGCTCGTGATCGGAGCCGGGATCGCCGGAGGCGCCGTCGTTGCCCTACTCGCTTCGCACGGAGGATCGTCCTCCCCCGCCGCCGCCCTCCCCGCCGCGCCGCCCGTCCCGGCCCTCACGATCGGCACACCCACGATCACGGTAGGCAAGCCATGATTCAAGCCATGAAGTTCTCCGCTTTCTTCCTCGCCGCCCTCCCCGCCTTCGCGCAGTTCGATCTCGTCCTCCCCGACGGCACGCCCGTCCCGCCCGTCTACGATCTCGGCACCGTCTCCTCCGGCGCATCCATCGCCGCCCATTTCCGCCTCCGCAATCTCTCGACAGCCCCCGCGACCCTCGCCACCCTCAGCGTCGCCGGCGTCGGCTTCACCCTCACCGCGCCGCCCCTCCCTATCGGCATCCCCGCGCAAGGCGCCATCGATCTCACCGTCACCTTCGCCGCCGCCGCCACCGGCAGCTACAGCGCCGCGCTCCACTCCGACGGGATCTCGATCATCCTCACCGCCTCCGTCCTCCCCAGCCTCACCTTCCTCACCGACAACGGCCCGACCCTCATCCCATTCACCACGCTCGATTTCGGCACGCTCGTCCGCGGCACGTCCACGCAGCGTCGCGTCACCGTCCGCAACGACACCACCGCCATCCTCACCGTCCCCGCCATCTCGGTCCAAGGCGCGTCGTTCGCCCTCTCGACTACGCCCGCCGGTCAGCGTCTCCAACCCAGCCAGTCCGCCGATTTCACCATCACCTTCGCGCCCGTCACGTCCGGCCCTCGCCAGGGACTTCTCGCCATCGGAGCGCGTACCTTCCCGATGACCGCCGTCGCCGCCGATCCTCCGCTCCCGCGCCCGACCCTCACGGTAAATCTCCCCACCGCTGCCAGCGCCCAACAAGGGACAATCGTGATCCGCTACGACGCACCCGCGCAAACCACCGGCACCGGAACCATCACGCTCGATTTCACCGGCCCTCCCGACCCCACCATCGCCTTCGCCACCGGATCCCGCACCGCGACCTTCTCCGTCGCCCCCGGCGACACCCAGGCGGTCGTCGCCTTCCAAACCGGAACCACCGCCGGCACCCTGACCTTCACCGTCCAACTCGGCGCATCTACCGCGCAGCAGACCATCGCGATTCCCCCCGCCCCCGCCGCAGTCTCCACCACCCAGGCGACCCGCGCCTCCGCCTCCATCGAGCTCCGCCTCACCGGCTACGACAACACCCGCACCCTCGGCCCCCTCACCTTCACATTCTTCGATGCCACCGGAAGATCCCTCGCCACCCTCCGCAGCGACGCCACCCCCGACTTCACCCAATACTTCGCCACATCCCCCCTCGGAGGTACTTTCCTCCTCCGCGCCACCTTCCCCGTCGCCGGCGACCCCACCCAAATCGCCTCCTGCGACGTTACCCTCAACAACTCCATCGGCACCCCCACCCACCACATCCCCATCCAATAGTTCCGCCGACCGCTAGTGAGGAGCTATCACTCTTTGATAGGGTAAACTTAGCTCGTTCAAGCAAATGCCGATGTCCACAGCAGATGACGCCAACCCGTGCCAAGTCCCTTCGCCGAACGACGGCATGGGACGGAGCGTCCCTTGTTAGATACGGCGTGAGACATGGCGCGGATCCTGCGAGATGGAGCACTGTTGTCGGTCGCCGGTTCGACTTATCTGGTTCTGTTGCTGCGATTCAACTGTCGCATCTTCTTGCGGCATTACCCCAAGGAGTTGCGGAAGATCGTCCCACCAAAATCGAAGCATGAGATGCAAATGTCTGCCTTGCTCGGAGTTCCCTTCGTCCTCCTGCTTCTCGGCGCTCCTTATGTTTCGACAAGCCTTTGGCAAACCACGTCTCAGGGAAGCTCCTCCTTCTGGGAGCTGTTCGTCCACGCCTTCGGCGTGTTCTTCCTCTTCAACCTCGTCGATCTGCTAGTCATCGACTGGCTCATCGTATGCTGGTACGCGCCCAGTTGGGTGATCCTTCCGGGCACGGAGCACATCCTGCCCACTAAGCCCTACCTCCATCACTTCAAGGGGTTTTTGATCGGAACCGCTAGTTCAGTCTTCGTAGGGCTTGCGATCGCTGCCCTTCTGAACAAATGGCCCAGCCACCTGGCTTAGTTTGCTTCTCTTTTTATTGGCGTTTATCGGCGTTCGTCGGCGGCTAAACTTGTCTTCGCCCAAGCCAAATCAGCCGTCATGAACGCCGATGAACGCCAATAAAAGCCGTTCTTATCCGCGGCCAGCACACATATTCTAAAGGGATGAAACGAACAGGAGGGAGTGAATCGAGGAAAGCGGGCCGGCCTGAAACCGGCCCGCGCAATTTCAAACTAAGCGTTCTGCCGCAGCCATTCCTTGAATGCCTCGCGATAAAGCACAATCCCCTTCCGCGAGTACCGCAAGTAACCCTGCCGCCTGAACTGATTCATATAGTGCGTGACAATCTCCCGCGACGTTCCCACGTACTGCGAAAGCAGTTCGTGTGTGAACGGCGCCATCGCCACCGATCCGTCTTCTTCCGCCGTGCCCAGGCGGTCCGAAAAACGAATCAGCGACCGCGCCAGCCGCCGCGCGATATTGTCCACGCTGAAGCTCTCGATGCGATGCGTGAAATCGATCGTCCGCTGTACCAGAATCTGCAGCAGTGCCACTGCCAGCAGCGGCCGGTGCATCACGATCTCTTCGATTTCCGTCGCCGTCCACGTCATCAGCTTCGTGTTTTCCAGTGCGGTCGCCTGCTCGCTCCGATGTGCCAGGTTCAGAAATGCCGATTCACCGAAAAACTCGTCGGACTGGTAAATATCGACAACCACCTGATGGCCATCATCTGCGAGCCGCGAAATTTTGACCTTGCCCTCGATCACCAGGTAAATCGCTGTCGACGGCTGGTCTTGGTTATAGATCATCTGGCCTTTGCGGTACTCCACGATGCTGGAGCAAGGCAGATGAGCTAGAGGATCTTCGAGTGTCTTCTGAGGTGTGAATGCTGTAAGACTGGATGCCATTGTTTTCTCTCCTCCACGCGCTTTCCTAGCGCCTTAATGTTTCCCCGCTTCTTGCGGTCCACATGTCTCGCTGACGGTTTCGATGCTGCGAACCTTCATGACGGTCCTGGTGCCCCCGGTGCTTGATGTCCCCCGGATGGTCACCTTGTGGCCCACATGTTTTGCGAATCCCTCGGTCGGAAATCCTTCCGCGATCAAGTCCGCGATCGCTTCCCGATTCCGCTCGTCGACCAATACGTACTGGCCGTCCTGTTGGTCCACGCAGCCTGTGAGCGCTGATCCCTGCTCTGTTTTTTTATTCGACTCTTTTTTGGCAGGTGCTTGCGTCTTTCCCTGATCAGCCTCACGCGCGGTGCCTCTTACCGCGAATGGAGTAATAACAACGGCGAGGATGGTGATGAGCACGAATGAGGCAAATCGTGAGTGCATGTGCGTGAGAATCCTGGGAGCAACTACAGCATTTCGCGTGCCATTTAACACCATCCCGCCACTCCTTAATATTACAGCGTTTGTGTGTGCCTCCGCACTGATATAGGGGGTCTGCGCAAAGGTGCTTTGATATAGAGAATATCCTCTCTCTTCCAGTTTCTGCGTGTAACCTTTACGCGCTTTTACGCGTACCTACGACCTTTGCGTAATCTCGCTATACGGCATTTGCCGGATTGCCCAACGGCAACTCCCGGCCATTAGCGCGGAGTCCCCTCCATATTTCATCGGATATATCATGAGGAGGTGTTCCCCACCTTCCGCCGCTGTCTGCCCGCGATTTTCTGCGCGGCATCGCTCGCCGCACAGGCCTCATACAGTGCGCCCGCCGGCATCCGCCCCGCCCAGCGCCACGCGGGCGCCGCGATTTTACCCGGCGGAAAGATTATCTCGCCTGCCGGGGAATCCTTTGTCACCGGCGCTGGCCCTTTTGGACTAGCGCTCAGCCCTAGTGGAAGGACCGTAGTCACTGCGAATGGTGGACCCGGCCGCAACTCCCTCACCATCCTCGAACGCGATAAAGCCGCCCACTGGGACGTCCGCCATCTCCTCGCCCGCGCCAAAGGCGACGTCCCGGGCGAACCCGCCGGACAACCCGCCGGACAACCCGCCGCACAATCATCCGGAGAACCCCGCGACGATGCCGATTCCGACTGGCGCTCCGTCTTCATGGGCATCGCTTTCGTCAACGAACATTCCGCCTGGGTCTCCGAAGGAAACTCCGGCAGAATCGGACTCTTCGACTGGAACTCCAACGCGCCCACCGGACCCCGCCGCGTCATCGATCTCAATCAAAACGGTTTCGACGACAGCTACACCGGCGATCTCGCCCTCGACCCCGAACGCAATCTCCTCTACGTCGTCGACCAGGCCAACTTCCGCGTGGCCGTCATCGATACCCGCTCCCGCGCCATCGTCGCGTCCGTCAAAGTCGGACGCCTGCCCTTCGCCATGGCCCTCTCCCCCAATCGCCAGAAACTCTACGTCACCAACCTCGGCATGTTCGAATATCAGGCCATCCCCGGCGCCGATCGGAAACAGGCCGCTGCCACGGGACTCACCTTTCCCGCCTTCGGTTTTCCCAGTGCCGAATCCGCCGCCGGCGTCGAGCGCCCAACCGAACGCGGCCCCGTCAAAGTCCCCGCCCTTGGCGATCCCAACGTGCGCGAGTCGAACTCCGTCTGCGTTGTCGATATTTCGACGCCCGCCACCCCCAAAGTCGCAGGCTTCATCCGCACCGGACTCCCCTTCGGCCCCACCGTCCACGGCGGCAGCAGTCCCTCCGGCATCCTGGCGACAGCCACCCGCGTCTACGTCTCTAACGCCAATGACGATTCCATTACCGTCATCGACGCCGCCACCAACACCGTCGAAACCGACATCCCCATTCGCATTCCCGGACTCGAGCGGTACCGCGGCGTCCTCCCCATCGGCCTCGCCTGGCACGAAAAATCCGGACGCCTTCTCGTCGCCGAAGCCGGCATCAATGCCGTCGGCATCATCGACGTCGCCGCACGCAAGGTCGACGGCCACTTTCCCGCCGCCTGGTTCCCAACCCGCGTCGCCATCGATTCCAAGGGCGATTCCAAGGGCGATTCCAAGGGCGACCTCGTCTTCACCGCCAGCGGCCGAGGCTTCGGTCAGGGCCCCAACGCCCCGCGCGCTCAGTCCCGCCACGGCATCGTCTCCATCGCCCCCCTCCCCTCCGCCGCCGACCTCGCCATAGCCACCGATTACGTCCTCGACGCCAACGGCCTCCGCCCCCGCCCCCAACCCGACAAGCCCCTCCCCGCCGGCATCAAGCACGTCATCCTGATCGTCAAGGAGAACCGCACCTACGACGAAGTCTTCGGCGATATTCGCCACGCCATGGGCATGCCCGAGATCGCCCGCTTCGGTTCGCGCGGCTATGTCGACGGCCAACGAAAGCGCCTCAGCATCAAGGATATCGACGTTACCCCCAACCACCACGCCATGGCTCGCCAGTGGGCCATCAGCGACAACTTCTACGCCGATAGCGACGTCAGCGTCGATGGCCACCACTGGCTTGTGGGCTCCTACCCCAATGCGTGGACCGAGAGCTCCCTCATGGCCGCCTACAGCGATCAGAAGAAGGATTTCCGCCTCGGCGCCGCCCCCGGCCGCCTGATCTTCGCCGGTTCCGATTCCTCCGTCCATCCCGAAGAGCAGCTCGAAAACGGCACCATCTGGCACCACTTCGACCGCCACAAGATCACCTTCCGCAACTACGGCGAAGGCTTCGAACTCGCCGGCGTCGACGAGTCGAAGGACCTCGAACCCACCGGCGCCCGCTTCCTCACCAACGTCCCCATGCCCGACCCGCTCTTCCGCAACACCTCCCGCACCTATCCCGGCTTCAACACCAACGTCACCGATCAGTTCCGCGCCACCCAGTTCATTAAGGAGGTCGAGGAGCGCGGTCTTCCTCAATTCGTCTTCATCCACCTCCCCAACGACCACACCGCCGACCCGCGCCCCGACGACGGCTACCCCTACCGCGAAAGCTACGTCGCCGATAACGACTACGCCCTCGGCCGCATCATCGAATATCTCTCCAGCCGCAAGGAGTGGGCCGACACCGCCGTTTTCATCACCGAAGACGACGCGCAAAATGGCGTCGATCACATCGATGCCCACCGCACCGTCTTCATGGCCCTCGGTCCGTGGATCAAGCAAAACTACGTCTCCCACCGCAACACCAGCTTCCCCGGCCTCCTGAAAACGATCTTCCGCCTCCTGAATCTCCCGCCCCTGAACCTCTACGACGCCACCGCCACCGATCTCAGCGATCTCTTCACCCCCACCCCCAACCCCGCCACATACAAAGTGCTCCCCGTAGACGAGCGCATCTTCAACCCCGCCACCGTCCGCCAATCCACCAGCGGTAAACCCGGCGCCCCAATGGACAGATAGCCCCGGCCTCCCGACTTGTCAGAGCCGCGACCGTTAGGGAGTCCCATGGGCCTGCCGGCCCTCCGAAATCAATGAAGGTGCGGGCGGTAGCTCGTTTTCGCCTGTTCTTCCCGCGTCTTCAACGGAGCGCGCCGAGCGCCCGTCGTCTGCTCGGCGCCCCGAGCCCTCAATCCGAGCCGCGACCGGTAGGGAGCGGTGGTCGTCGCCTGCACCCGCCGGCCCGTCGGCCCGTGCGCTGATTTTCTCCACCCTGTCCCGCGTGGTCCCCCACGTGCATCCCTCCGTATCACAACGCTGAAATATCCAACGTTTTCAGCGTTTTGAACAGCATCGCCTGAGAGATTTCACCCTCGGG
>JAOAPT010000274.1 GCA_025463045.1 Candidatus Solibacter sp. | reverse complement strand
CGGACGTGCGGGTATCCACATCGTGTGGCGTTACTGCCGGAACCCTACAAATGGCAAACGAAATTGCCATGCGCCTCCGACCCGGCGGATCCCCGCAGTCCCCACGATCAGCGGACACTGTCTTTGGGCCAGGCAATCGTAACTGCGGGAAGGAGGCTTTTACGCACGGTGTTCGTCTTGGCCGTGCGGACACAATCGGCGGCATTCGGGCTCGTGCGCATGGTGTGGAACCGCAGCGATGCCGCTGAGATTTCGCGCCTGCACTTCACTTCCAAAACATGAGGCTCGGAAAGCGAGAAGCGGCGGCACGGAACTGGCAATCGCGAGACTATGACTCTTCGCACCCGTATGGATGCCACTCGGAAGCGCTGAGGCGCGTCTCTTCCAGGGCCACCATCAGCGGCTCTTCGATCGATCCCTCGGAAGACTCCAGCACCGCGCCTACCTGTACGTTGACGACGTCCAGAGCATCGAGTCCGAGACTCCGAAGACTATCGTGCACGCCATCGATCAGTTCCTGAGGCGAAAGCGCATGGACCCACGACTTGTCCGCCAGCCGCCGAGCGCCTACTTTCGTGACGATCACCAGTCCCCTTTTCATAAGGATGCGTGATATGGGCGCTGCCATCGCAGTTCTGCGACAAGCGGTGGCGGCAGGCGGCGGCCCCAGTGCTCGACCTGAACTATGGGGACGGCGATGACGATTCCAAGTGGTCCAACGAGCACCCGCGCAACGGCAGTAATGCGACGAACGTTCTGGACAACCTGATCGCTGCCGGCAAAGCGAAGCCGATAATCGTCTTTATGCCAAACACCGTGGATGCGCCACGTCCGAGGCGTCCGCATTCGGGAACGCCGTATGGAGAGGCTGCCGCATCGGGCTACGCCCTGCGGTTCGAGATCGGTGAGGCGGCGACTAAACGTCGAAGTGGAGTGGGCCAGTTTCCGATAACCCACGTTTTGCCGTCCTTGAGAAATACAAACTATACCCGACCCTCCGCCGCCTTATGGGACAGCCCGGTTGAACCATGATTCTCCGCGAGCGCCTCAATTCGTTGTCAGGAGTGAGAGATACTAGCATCACCGGCGTAATGACGAACTCGGACCAGGATCCAAATCTAGACGTATTGCGCTCGGTCGCAGTGCTGGCGGTATTGGTAACGCACGCGCTCCAGGTGATTGCTGGCTGCAAGCCCGGAGAGCACCTTGCATACGGCGTTGAGACCTACTCCCTTGGGAGGATCGGTGTCCTGCTGTTTTTCGTTCACACTAGCATAGTGCTCATGAGATCCCTGGAGCGGACACGTACAAACCTGTCTGGCTTGGCGCTGGTCAGGCACTTTTATGTCAGGAGAGCGTTTCGCATTTACCCGTTGAGCATTTGCCTGATCTTGCTCTCTATTACATTCTCAATCCCGGCGAACGCACTCAACGTCCCCTACGAGTGGCAAGGCGCGCGATGGGCGCTGGCGAACCTCCTGCTGATCCAGAACATCGCCGGTGTTGGTCAAGTTGCCGACCCTTTGTGGAGTTTGCCGTACGAAGTGCAGATGTATCTCGTGTTGCCGATCGTCTTTCTATTGGTGAGAACCCCCAGGGGCACAGTTCGCCTCGGCTTGATTTTTGCCGGTGGATCTGCTCTCAGCTTGTTGCACCCCCTGTTCCGTTTCGTTCCATGCTTTCTTGCTGGCGTCGTGGCATATAAGCTACTCGCAACCGTACGACCACGCTTTCCGGCTTGGCTCTGGTGCCCTGTGGTTACGGGTGCTGTCGTGATGTACGTCTTAGCGCCACACGCTGATTCGAGCTGGTTGAAAGATGTCACTATTTGTCTGGTTGTCGGCGCCTTGATTCCGCTATTCCACCGAGGCTCCGGAACGATCGCTGCAGCCGCTTCGCAGGTAGCCAAATACTCTTACGGCATCTATCTTTGCCACACTCCGGTTTTGTGGCTGCTCTATCGCAAGCTTGAGATTTCCGATTGGCAGCGACCAATCTGGTTCATCATCGCGACGGGTGGCATTTCAGTGGCGTGTTATCACGCCATTGAGCACCCGCTAATAAAGGTTGGTGCGCGACTCGCAAGGAGAGTGTCCGTGAGGTTCTCTGCCGAGCCGGTTGCCGCTGCCTTATTGTAAGTGCCCTTTTCACGGTTCAGCCGGCGAAACCGACTGATTGCGGCTTGCCTGCCCACTTGGCCGAGAGATGGCGAACGCGAGCCTACACAGACGCGGCGCGTCCGACGCCGCAGTTCCTTTTTCGGCAGCGAATCGCAGTGTAAAGATCCGCGGGGTTTTTAGCGCGACTCCGCGGGGATCCGCAAACCTCAGCGCGAAAGCAGATGAGCGCCCGGGCACACGTACCTGGACCAGACGTGCGCCGCAAAATAGCCGGCCGCGAGCAGCGAAGTCCAGAGCAACGGAAACCGGTAACGCTCGTCCGATACCACGACATAGAACAGCAGCGGATAGAGGATCCAGACGGCGACCGTATAAATCGCGACGGATTCGCGCCGGCGGGCCATCAACAAGATGCCCGGGAAGGACAGGGCGGTGATGATCCAGATAGCGTATGCGGTCCGCGGCGCGATGCCGGGATTGGGGAACCAGAATTCGACGAACCGAGCGAAGGTCAGTTCCCGGAAGCGCCGTGGGTGGGAACCGATCCACCGCAGGGAATCCGCCAGGCGGAGACGGTCGTATTCGACCTCCCCGAGTGTTTCTAGGAGGCGGATCTCGGCGGCGCTGGCGGATGGATGCGTCCTTTGGTAGCACCCGACTCGGGTATTCCAGTAGAGGCTCGGTTGGGCACAGTCGTTATTCGAGGAATAGATCGTATACCCCAGATTCGTGCGCAGGACGGGCGCGTGCCAGAGTCGGTAATTGCGGACGATCCATGGCAGATTGCAGACGGCCACCGCTGCGAGGACGAACGCGATATACCGGAACGCCGCCAGCCGTGGAACTCGCCTGACGACGAGCACATAAACGACCCAGGGCACGAAGATCAGGACCACGCTCGGGTTCAACAGCGAGACCGCCCCGCACACAATCCCAGTGCCCAGGCCATAACGCGACTGCGCCACATCGTGCGCGACCAGCAGGCAGATGACGATCATCCCGGCTACCGTGCAGGTGGTATCCCATTGCGGCATGAGCCGCATCGTCAGGATCCAGAACCCGCCGGCAAAGATACCAGGGACGCGGTCGCCAAAGAACACACTCGATAGGCGGGGCAGCAGCGCGGCGATGGCGGCGTTTAGCAGGATGTTGAGCAGGATCGCGATCAGGACCGTTCCCGAGGGTCCGAACGCCTTCAAGAGCACCCCCAGTAGAAACGGGTAGAGAGGCGGGTTACTAGCGGTGGGGCCGGTGATGTGCGGCTCGAACGGGTTCCCAAACGTGTTGGTGGCCGCCAGGCTTCGGGCGATCGCCGCCATTTCATAGCCGCGTCCGAAGCCGAAGGCCTCGGGGTGGCGAGATTCATAGAAGCCGGGGATGAGCCCGAAGAGGAACAGCACAGTCGCCGCATTCAGGGTTCGGTTTTGGACGACCGGACGCCCGCCTGCGGTCCAGGTGGAACTCATTCTGTACATGTCATACTCGGGCCTTGTTGGTAAAGGTAGCATGTGTGGCGACGGGAATGAGGACCAGCCGCTGAAGAAATTCCGCTCGCGTCATCAGGTCATGACCCTCAACCTCCGGGTTCTTCCTCGACAGTGGCACAGTTTCCGATATAGCTCTAAGACTTGAACTACACTGTCGTTCGCCGTGGCAGCCCCAGATCGCTTAATTCTTGTACCCACATTCAGCACAGAACGCCGCCTTTGGGTTCGGAACGGCTTCCCGCAGTTTGGGCATGGAGGCCCGCAGTGGGAAATGCGATGCGACAGCATGAGCTTTCGCGTGGTGAGATTGGGCGG
>JAOAPT010000266.1 GCA_025463045.1 Candidatus Solibacter sp. | reverse complement strand
GAGCGCGAAGATCCGCGCGACGCGATCGTCGGCAAAACGCTTGCCGAACTCCCCCTCGGCGCCAAGGTCGGCACCAGTTCCCTCCGCCGCTCCGCGCAGCTCCGCGCGCTCCGCCCGGACCTCGTCGTCGAATCCATTCGCGGCAATGTCGACACCCGCCTTCGCAAACTCGACGAGGGCCAGTACGACGCGATCCTCCTCGCCGCCGCCGGACTCAAGCGCCTCGGCTGGGCCGACCGCATCGCTGAAATTCTCTCCCCCGACCTCATGTGCCCCGCCGTCGGCCAAGGCGCGCTTGCGATCGAAACGCTATCCGGTTTCACCCTTCCCGCCGTCCTCGATCACACCGACACCCACACTGCCATCCTCGCCGAACGCGGCCTCCTCGGAGCCCTCGGCGGCGGCTGCCAGGTCCCCATCGGAGCCCATGCGACAGTCACCGCCGGCCGCCTAAAATTGCTCGGCCTCGTCGCCGCCCCCGATGGCTCGCAAGTCATCCGTGCCGAATCCGAGGGCCCGTCCGCCGAAGCCGCTTCAATCGGCCGCCGCCTCGGCGCCGAACTCTTAGAACGCGGTGCCCAGGAGATCCTCTCGACCGTCTATGGCGCAGTCTAAGGATTTTCTCTGCGCGCTTTTCTCTGCATCTCTGCGCGAAATCGTATGCTCCCGGGTGCCGCATGCCTAAGGTCTACCTCATCGGAGCGGGACCCGGCGATCCCGAGCTGATCACCGTCAAAGGCCGCCGCCTTCTCGCCCGCGCCGATTCCGTTCTCTACGACCACCTCGCCAACTCCGCCCTCCTCGATCTCGCCCCGCCCTCCGCCGAACGCCTCTACGTCGGCAAAAAGAAGTCCGACCACGAATTCACTCAGTCCGAGATCTGCGACCTCCTCATCGAACGCGCCCGCCGCGGGCTCACCGTCGTCCGCCTCAAAGGCGGCGATCCCTTCATCTTCGGACGCGGCGGCGAAGAGGCCGAAGCCCTGGCCGACGCCGGTATCCCCTTCGAAATCGTCCCCGGCGTGACCACTCCGCTCGGCATCGCCGCCTACACCGGCGTCCCGCTCACCCATCGCGAACACACGTCTGCAGTCACCTTCGTCACCGGTCACGCCGTCGCAGCCATCGATTGGGACAAAGTCGGCCACTCCGAGACCCTCGTTATATTCATGGGCCTCACCACCTTCCCCGAAATCTCTCGCGGATTGATCGCCCGCGGACGCTCGCCCGAAACTCCCGCGATGGCCGTCCGCTGGGCCACCCGCCCCGACCAGGAAACCATCGTCGGTACCCTCGCCACGCTCCCCTCCCTTGTCACCGCGATGAAGCCTCCCGCGACGATCGTCGTCGGCGAAGTCGTGCGCCTCCGCGAGAAGCTCGATTGGTTCGGCCGCCTCCCCCTTTCCGGCAAGCGCATCGTCGTCACCCGCGCCCGCGAACAGGCCGACGCTCTCGCCGGCCAGCTCACCACGCTCGGTGCCGCCGTAATCGAGCTCCCCACGATCGAAATCCGGCCCCCCGCCGATCCCGCGCCGCTTCGGAACGCGATCGCCAATCTCGACTCCTACGATTGGCTGATCTTCACGAGTGCCAACGGCGTCCGCTTCTTCGTCGACCACCTCGACGACCTGCGAAAGCTCCGCGCCAAAATCTGCGCCATCGGCCCCGCCACCCGCGCCGCCGTCGAAACGCTCCACGTCAAGGTCGACCTGATAGGCAAGGAATATGTCGCTGAAGGATTGCTTGAAGCCTTCGACGCTATCGATCTCTCCGGCAAGCGAATTCTGCTCCCCCGCGCCGCCGTCGCGCGCGATCTTGTCCCCATCGAACTCGCCAAACGCGGCGCGCACGTCGACGTCGTCGAGGCCTACTGCACCGTCCCGCCCGGGGACCTCCCGGACCGCATCCGCCGGGTCTTCTCGCAGCGCGTCGACGCCGTTACTTTCACCAGTTCCTCCACCGTCCGAAATTTTGTCGACGCCGCCGGAATCGCACCACTCGCTGGCGTGCAAGTTGCCTCGATTGGGCCAATTACGAGCAAAACTGCAAGTGATTGTGGAATCTCCGTCGCGGTTCAGGCGCAGCCTTTTACCGTCGAAGGTCTTGTCGAGGCGGTGCTTGGGTTGTACACTGAAATGACTCCCCCGTCAGAAGAATGAGAGCCCACATTATTGGTGTTGCGGGTCCGTCCAGTTCCGGGAAATCCGAGCTGGCGCGGCAGTTGGTTGACAGGTTGCCGGGGACCTCCATCGTTTCCCTCGACTCTTACTACCGCGGCATGGAGGAGATCCCCCTTGAGGAGCGCAAGAAGGTCAACTTCGACCATCCCGATTCGCTCGATTGGGAACTGCTGCACGAACACCTGGTCGCCATCGCCGACGGGCGCGCCTTCGACGAGCCGGTCTACAGCTTCGCCGATTACGCCCGCACCACCGAGACAAAGGTCATCCAGCCCAGCGAATTCCTAATCGTTGAAGGCCTGTTCGTTCTCTACTGGCCCGAGCTGCGCAAGATGCTGGACACGAAGGTGTACGTCCAGACCGGCCCCGACGTCTGCTTCCACCGCCGCCTCACCCGCGACGTCGCCGAGCGCGGCCGCACTCCCCAAAGCGTGCGCGAACAGTACGAGCTCACCGTCCGTCCGAGCGCCGAGTGGTTCGTCTACCCTACCGAAAAATACGCCAACCTCGTGGTCTCCGGCGAAGAGCCGCTCGAGCGCTCCACCAGCGCCGTGATCGCCGCACTTCACCGCGCCGAAGCCGCCGGAGCTTAAGACATGATGACTCGCGATCAAGCCTGGGAGATCGTCTGTGAATTCACCAGGTCCGAAGGCTTGCGCAAGCATGCGCTCGCCGTCGAGACGTGTGTCGCCGCCTATGCCCGCAAACTCGGCGAGGACGAACACAAGTGGAGTCTCACCGCGCTGCTCCACGATTTCGACTGGGAGATTCACCCGCAGGCCCCCGATCATCCGATGCTGGGTGAGCCGATGCTGGCCGAGCGCGGAGTCGATGAAGAGATCCGCCGCGCGATTCTTTCGCATGCCAATTACAGCGGCGTCCCGCGTGTCTCGCCACTCGAAAAGGTGCTCTACGCGTGCGACGAACTGGCCGGCTTCATCACCGCGATTTCCTACGTCAAACCCACCCGGAGCGTCATGGAAGTCGACGTCGCCAGCGTGAAGAAGAAGATGAAGGACAAGGCCTTCGCCCGCAGCGTCAACCGCCAGGACATCGTCGAAGGCGCCCAGGAACTCGGCGTCCCGTTGGAAGAGCACGTCGACTTCTGCATCAAGGCGATGCAGGCCCGCGCCGCCGACCTGGGCCTCGCCGGCACCCCCGCCACCGCCGACTAGTTTCTCTGGGCAGCCAATCCTGGCTGCAGCCGCCTTTCATGCAGCCACCTTCCTACTGCGCGTACGTCGCGCTCATGCCAGCCCCATAATCGCGTTATGGCCAGGCGCGGTCGGGCACGGCGCGGGTTATGAGCGGCGCGCAATGAGTTGGCGTGACCGGCACCACGCGACGCGATGTGTTGATCTCGCCACCTTCACCGCGCAATGAGTTTGGCCTCGCCGGCACGGCGCGGCGTGATGCGGGTTCGCGAGAGCAACGTGGCGAGAGCAACGTGGTGTAAGCGGCGCGCGACCGGTCGGCGTGACCGGCACAACGCGACGCGATGTAGGCGCGGCGCGATGAAGGTGGCGAGATCAACGTGGTATGAGCGGCGCGCAATGAGTTTGGCCTTGCCGGTGCGCGATCGGCTGGCGTGACCGGCACAACGCGACGCGCGCTCTGGGCGGCCCGGATTACGGCGAGGCGGGAGCGGGCGTCCGGGCGGGGTCGTGCAGGACGCGGCGTAGGCGGCGATTTGCGGGCTCTTCGAACAAGCCATACACCGCGGCGGAGACCGCGATCACGATCGCTATGTACAGCAGCGGCGGAAACTCCATCGAACGGCGGAGGCACCACCACAGAATCGGCACGTGCAGGATGTACATGGCATAGCTCGATTTCCCCAGGTACACAACCATCCGCGTCGACAAGAAGCTCGCCAGCGGACCGCCGCCGAAGGCGAGGCCGATCAAGAGGATCGCATTGAAGGGGCGCAGGACGGTATTAAGATCGAGCCAATCCGGCAGCGCGTAAGCGTAAGCGATCGCGACTCCCGCGCCGAGGAAGCCGGGGTTGTAGAGCCACCATCCGCGAGGCGGGCGCGGGCGGCGATCGAGCAATTCATACGCCCACGCGGCGGCGATGCCCATCAGAAAATCGGAGAGGTGCACCAGGGGCTTGATGTTATCGCTCACTCCCACCGACCACATCGCGCGTGTCAGAACGACGGCGAACAGCGCGGCGAGTGCGACGTTTCGCCAGGTGGCGCGTCGGACGAACAGTGCGGTGCCCGGGAACACCGAGTAGAAGAACATCTCGCATGAGAGCGACCACGCGGGCGTATTCCAGTTCACCGGAATCGCGCCGAGCCAGGCTTGCACGAGCAGCAGGTGCGCGGCCAGATAGCCGGGCTTGCCGGGGGTTTGATCGACCGCGATAAACGGCGCGACGACGGCGAGACTCAGCAGGTACACCGGGTACACGCGGGCGACGCGACCGAGCGCATATCGCAGCGTGGAAGACCGCGTCCACACTGTCGCGGCATAACTGCGCGTGAGCACGAAACCGGAGAGGACGAAGAATGTGGTGACGGCCTGATAGCCGCCGCGGAGTACGGTAAAGAGTCCGTGCGGAAGCAGCAGCGCGGTGGCTTCCAGTTTCTGGCCGGGGCCGGTGAGGTGATGCAGGATGACCCAAAGGGCAAGGAAAAAGCGGAGTCCGGTGAGGGCAGGCAGATCTCGACGAGTCTTCTGGATGATTCCTTCAGTCTAGCGCGACGCACCGGAGCCCATGCCGGCACCTCGGCCCTACTGGGCGGAGCGACGTGAGGCGAGGTCGGTAGGTCCGCCGGCGCGCTCATCGGGACCGGCCTGCGGCAGGGTGAAGAAGAAGGACGAGCCCTGGCCAGCTTCGGATTCGACCCACATCTGTCCGCCCTGAGCTTCAATCAGGCGGCGGCACAGCGAAAGTCCGATTCCGACGCCGGCAATCTCCTTGCCATGCAGGCGTTTGAACGGCTCGAAAATCGCGCGGTGATATTCCGGTTCGATCCCGATCCCGTGGTCGCGCACGGTGAATTTGCAGGATCCGCCGACCGCCTCGGCAGTGATCGAGATCCGGGGCGCAGCGTCACCCGCATACTTCACGCTGTTGGAGAGCAGGTTCGAAAACACGCGCGTCAAAGCGGCCATGTTGGCGCGGACCACCGGCAGGCTGCCCACGGAGACTTGGGCGCCGGATTCCTTGAGCGACAATTCGAGTTCGGAACAGGCGGCTCGCAAGGCGTCGCCGGCGGGCACATCGACGGCCACAAAGCCTTCGTGCATGGTGCGCGAAAAGACCAGCACTCCCTCGATCACCTCGTTCATATGCCGCGCGCCGGAGAGCGTGAAATCCAGGTACTGGCGCTCGGCGGCATTGAGTCTGCCGCCGAAACTCTTGTCCAAAAGCTCGGCGTAGACGGTGATAGCGCGCAGCGGCTCGCGCAGGTCGTGCGACAGCAGATGCGTGAGTTCGCGAAGGTCCTGATTGGATCGCCGCAGCGCGTCTTCGGCGCGGCGTGCGCGGATCAGTGCACGCACCGTGGCAGCCAGCACTTCGGGCTCGATCGGCTCGGTCAGGTAGCTGTCCGCGCCATTGTTCAAGCCGATTACACGATCGATCGAATTCACTTTGGAAGCGGAGAGATGCAGGACGATGATGTTGGACGTGGCCGGATTGCCCTTGATGCGGCGGCAAACCTCGAGGCCATCGAGGTCCGGCATGTTGATATCGAGCAGTACGACGTCCGGCTTGTTAGCGACTTTGAGGAGCGCTTCCGTGCCGTTTGCCGCCTCCTGCACCTCGAAGCCGAACTGGCGCAGCATTTTGGAACGCGCGTAGCGCCCCGGTCCATAGTCGTCGACGTTTAGTATGCGAGCCGGACCCATTGAAGTTCAGTCTATCCCCGAATTATTGAAAATGGGAAGAATTCATATTATCGCCGACCCGGCGAGGATTCGCCCCACCGCTCCCAGTTCCCGGGCCAACCGGTCCAAGGCGCCTTCCCGGGCCAGTTCATCCTTCAGAACCACCGCCGCGGCCACCGATCCGAGCCGCTCGCGCTCCTCCGGTTCCAATCGCGCGGAGGTGTGAATGATTACGGGAATTCCCTTGGTTCGGGGATCCTCCTTAAGCGCGGAAAGAACTTCGTGGCCGGTCATGCCGGGCAGCCCGAGGTCGAGAAAGATCAGATTCGGACGGTCCGCAACTGCCATCGAGATCCCGTCCGGTCCGCTGGCGGCTTCGGCGATCTCGACCGGGGCGCCGCGCAGCCGGTGCTTCAGAAGGTAGCGATCCTTCTCATCGTCATCGATGATCAAAATCTTCGGCTGCTGGAATCCGGCGAAGCGGCGAATGGCAGCAACGAACTCGTCGCGGCCTACCGGTTTGACTAGATACTCGTCCGCGCCGAGGTGGTAGGCCTTGCCCGGATCATCGATCGTCGAGACGACGATGATCGGCAAGTCCGAGGTCTCGGGGCTGGCTTTGAGGGACGCGAGAAGATTCCACGTATCTTCTCCATCCAGGAGGATGTCGAGAATCACCACCGCCGGCCGCTCCGCGGAAATTCGAAAGCGGGCATCCCGTATGCTCGCAGCATGAACCATTCGGGTACCCGAGCCTTTCAGCCATTTCGCGTACATGAGGGCGGCATCCGGCCGGTTCTCGACAATCAGCACCAACGGTCCGGTCTCAGTGGCGAACTCGACCGGCGCGGGGTCCGGCGGCCTGGTTTCCCATTCGAGCGGAATATCCAGGGTGAAGATGGAGCCCTGGCCCAACTGGCTGGTAACGGAGACTTCGCCGCGCAAGAGGTGCGCCAGTTTCCGGGAAAGCGGAAGTCCCAGGCCGGTGCCTTTGTATTTGCGCTGCAACGGGCCGTCGACCTGGGCGAAATCCTGAAAGATGCGGTCCTGATCTTCCTTGCCGATGCCGATCCCGGTATCGGCGACGGAGAGGATGAGGCGGTCGCCCTGAGCGCGCGCGGCGACGCGCACCTCGCCGCGCTCGGTGAATTTGAGGGCGTTCGAGATGAAATTGCGGAGGATCTGCGAGACTTTGCCCTCGTCGGAGAAGACCGAGGGCGGGTTGTCTTCGATGTCGAAGGTCAGGGCGACGGACTGGTTGAGAAAGAGCGGGCGGAGCATGCCGCGAAGTGCGCCGAAGAGATTGACGACCTCGAAGTAATTCGGACGGACTTCCACCTTCCCCGCCTCGACTTTGGCGAGGTCGAGCAGATCGTTGACCAGTTCATAAAGGTCTTCCGCCGCCTTGCGGATGAAGCCGACCTGGTAAGCCTGCTCGGAATTCAGCGGACCGTCCGAGTGGCCGAGCAGCAGATCGCTGAGCGCGAGAATCGAGTTCAGCGGCGAGCGGAACTCATGGCTCATGTTGGAGAGGAACTTGGTTTTCAGAACGTCGGCCCGGCGCAGATGGTCGGCCTTCTCATCGAGTTCCGCATAGAGCGCGACCACGCCGCGGTTGGTGTCCTCGAGTTCCTGGTTGAGCTCGGTCAACTCCTCCTGGCGTCTGCGCAATTCGTGCAGGGTGCGGAGCAGCTCCTGATTCTGCGATTCGAGTTCGGCGAGGGTGTCACGCGGGCTTTCCCGATTGATCTGGTCGACGATCGCGCCGACATCGGCCTGCGAAAGATAGGGAGCATTACGCGGCAAGATTTTCTTGAGGGTGACGGCCGTGCCTCGCTGCGGTTCGGAGTAGATTTCGAACTGATCCATCAGGCGGCGTGCGCCGAGAATGCCGAGTCCCATTCCGGTCTGCGAGGTGTAGCGTCCATCGAGGATGCGGTCGAGGTCTTCAATCCCGGCGCCGCTATCGGTGACGCGGACGAGCAGGAGTTGGGGCGCGGTTGCGCCCTCCACGATGAATTCCACTTTCCCGCCTCCGGCGTAACGGAAGGCGTTGCGCGTGATTTCGGAGACGGCTGTGGCGATGCGGGTCTGGTCCTGATTATCGAAACCGAGCAGGCGGGCAATCTGCCGGGAGCGCTGGCGAGCCGCGACCGTATCCTGTTCGTACCTGACGTGAACGGAGAGGATGGGAATGGTCATAGTCGAAGGCTCTATTTAACGACTACCACGGTGACATCGTCCGTGTAGCGGCAATGATCGCGTATGAGGACGCCAGCAATGACTCCGGGATCGTGCGCCAGCAGTCCAGGGTAGTCGGCCAGGTCCCAACGCGCGCTCAAGCCGTCGGAATGGAGAATTACGGCCGCGCCGGGCGGCCAGGGATAGGAGAATTCACGGATGACGCGGGCCTCCACGCCGGCAGTGCCATTGGTGGACACCATGCTTCTGGGAGGCGCTCCGCCTTCGAAGATACGGCCGGTGATGTTGCCCAGGCCGCAAAAATGGGCAAGACGGCGCTCCTTACCGAGTTCCACGATACCGATCGCCGCGCCCCGTGTGTGGCGCATGGATTCATGCATGCGGGTGACGAGATCCTTCGGCGACAGGTCGTCGGTCCGGCGCAGTGCAGCGGTAGCGGCGCGGGCCGCGGCGCAGGCATCGGGACCGTGGCCGAGACCATCGGCGACGACGATTGTGACTCCTCCGCGGTGTTCCCGAAAGTCCCACTGGTCTCCGCATACGTCCTCGCCGGGTTTGGCGATCTGCACGCCGTAGACGAAGGGATCGGAGGCGGACGGCGGACTAGTTCTGGACACTCGAGCGAAGAGGGCGGTACCAGCGCCAGGCTGCGAGTAGACATCGAAATGCGCGGACATGCGGAGCATGGCGCCAAGTCCGGTTCCGGGGGTGCCGCTGGTGCTGTAGCCATCGACGCTGCAAGCGCCAGTGCGCATGCCGGGGCCGCGATCGAGCGCGAGGATGTCGATGAGCCAGGCATCGGCGACACAGGATGCTCCGAGGAGGAGCTCGCCCGAGCCGGCGTGCTTCAGCAGATTGGTGGCGGCCTCGGTGGTGACGATAGCGACCCTTTCGGCGGCCGCCTCGTCGAAGCCATGCTGGACGGCGAGCCCGCGAGCCTGGCGGCGGGCCTCGGCGGTCTGGCTCGAGTGGTCGATATTGAGGCGAAGGAACGACATCTATAGAGCCTTCCAGCGAACGATGGAAACGCGGGTTCCCTTGCCGGGAGCGGAATCGATCTCGAAATCGTGCGAGAGACGCTTCGCGCCGCCCAGGCCAAGCCCCATTCCGGTACCGGAGGAATAGCCGTCGCGGAGCGCGAGTTCGATATCGGGAATGCCGGGCCCCTGATCTTCAAAAGTCAGTCGAAGACCGCTCCTGCCGCCGTTTTGGACGATTTCGACGATGGCCACACCGCCGCCGCCATAGATCAGCAGATTGCGCGCGAGTTCGCTCGAAGCGGTGACGATCTTGGTCTGATCGACGATGGTGAACCCGAGAAGTAGGGAACCCTTGCGAACGAGTTGCCTGACCGCCACGACGTCTTCCGAAGTTCGAACGCTAATCGATTGGGACGACTGAACCTGCATCCGTCGAAGGATCTCCTTGCAGCGCGATTTTCAGCGCGGTCATTCCTTTTTCGACGTCCAGAGCAGTGCGGATGCCGCGCATCGGCATGCCCAATTCGACGAGTGTGATCGCGACCGACGGGCGCATGCCGACAACCACGGTTTCGGCATCGAGCAGGCGCGCCATGTTGGCGATATTGCTCAGCATCCTCCCTATGAACGAATCGACCATTTCGAGCGCCGAGATATCGATCAGGACTCCGCGCGCGGTGTGACGGACGATTTGTGCGGTGAGATCGTCCTGCAGGCTCATCGCCAGGCGATCGTGCATGTCGACCTGAATGGTGACGAGCAGGAACTCGCCCATTTTGAGAATTGGAATCCGGTCCACGCGCTTACCTGCCCGCTCCGTGGCCCTTGACGATGGCAGCTCCGGTACGCTGCAGCGCGACCTGGAGTGCGCCGGCCAGAGTCGCCTTGGTGGTCACGGCCGAGAGATCCACGCCGAGGTGAATGATGGTCTGGGCGATCTGCGGGCGCACGCCGCTGATGATGCAGTCGGCGCCCATCAGGCGCGCGGCGGCGACGGTCTTCAAGAGATGTTGGGCGACCAGGGTATCCACCGTGGGAACTCCGGTGATGTCGATGATGGCGATATCGGAGCGCGTGCTGACGATGGCTTCGAGAAGGCTCTCCATGATGACCTGGGTGCGGTTGCTATCAAGCGTACCGATAAGCGGCACCGCGAGAATGTTGTCCCAGATGCGGACGACGGGCGTGGAAAGCTCGAGCATCTCGCGCTGCTGGCGGGCGATGATCTCCTCGCGTGATTTCTGATAGGCCTCCATGGTGAGCAGGCCGAAGCGGTCGAGGCCGCGCGACAGGTTCCAGATCTCGCGATTGAGTTCCACTGGGTCCTTGATTTCACCGCTCAGCAATTTGAAGAGGGGTTCTTTCAAGGAGAAGACGAAGCTGGCGGTTTCCGACGGGGTGTAGCCTTCCTTGGCGCGCGATGCGGAAAGCGCAACCAGGAACTCGCGGATCGGCGCCCACCCGGGAGCCTGCTGGTCTTGCACTTCGGCTGTTTCGAGCCCTTGCCGGAACAGCGTCAGAAACTCACGGGAGTTTGCGCTTAAAGTGTTTTCGTCCGAGGCACTTAGGCGGCGTCCAACGGTCGCGAACTGAGAGGATTTCCACTCCGCGAGCAACTGATCGAAGCTGTTCTGGAGGAGTCTGGCAAGTTGTGATGTCGGCATGTCTAAGGCACACAATTGTAGAACGAATCGGGGTCAGGGATTTGCCTGCCTCGACAGCCCGCCGCCAGTAAATGAAAGGAACTATACAGATACGTGTGCGGCGGGATCGCGTCAACGTTAAAGAGGACAGCCGGAGCTGGAATCGAAGTCCGCCTTGGGCAGCCGCGGGCGGTTGCGGCTGCGGCGGCGCCGCGAGTGATCAGGGGAGCGGCCGAGACGACCAGGTATTCCCTTTCCAGACTTTATCCCGGCAAGGTGATCGGGGAAGGCACGCGGCGTCGGTCGCCGGCGGCGAATATCAGGTCGAGCCGATTCAAACGATGATCCGCCGCGGCATGACGGAACTGACCGGCGCGCCGAATCAAGCGACGGCCTGGAATCAGCTATTTCAGAAGGGCGATGTGGTGGGGATCAAAGTGAACCCCAACGCGATACCGAGCCCGATCTCGTCGCCGGCGGTGATCAACGAAATCCTGCAGGGCTTGCTGGGCGCCGGGGTGACGCGCAACGACATCGTGGTTTGCGATCGCAATAGCGTGCAGTTGAAAACCATCGCGGGTTGGCTGCCTTCTTGGGTGAGGCTGGATGCTGCGTCGTGGGAGTGGTCCACCGATCAGACGGAAGTGGGCGGTTACAATCCGAATAAGATGAGCGGGGTCTCCGGATACAATCCGAGTTATTCCGTGGATTGTCCAAAATACCTGCTTCCCTGGCAAGACGCGGCGAATCCGAAATATACACGATCTTATGTCGCCCAATTCGTCACGCGGGTGACTAAGATTATCAGCCTCTCGGTGTTGAAGGATCATCAGACGGCGGGCGTAACTCTGGGGTTGAAGAACTTATGCCAGGAGTGTATCACTACTGTCCGGCTAAAAGTCGAACAGAATCAGTTGGTTGCCGGGGTCGAGTAATTCGAAGTCGGAGTCGGAGGCTTGAAGGGCCTGTAAAATTGGCATTTTCTCGAAAAGCGTCACGCTCAAAATCTGTAGAATCCGGTAGAGGCTGGCCTCCAGGCTAAGCCGTTTGCGGATGATCGCGACCAGCACGTAGACGGACACCGCGATCCAGATTTGGGTCTTCACCGCATTCTCGCTAGTGCCGAAAAACGCCTTAATTCGCAGCTGCTGCTTGATCCGCCAGCGGCATTTGTAGATCTGGGTGATGGTAAGTGCCGGCAGCATGAAGTTGTTGGTGAGAAACTTGAACCGCTTCCTGGTTTCCACATCCAGATAACTCACACGCCTCAGTGCATCCGGGTATGCCCTAAGCCGAATTGATCGAAGTCAGGATGACGGTATGATCGGAGCGCACGCCGGTCGCTTTATCGACCCGATGTGAGTAGCGGCGTTGCAGTAGCACGTTGGACTTACTGCGGACAACGAAGAACGCCGCGCTGAGAGTGAAAGTGTACAGACGCTCGAAATCCACGTAGGCGCGGTC
>JAOAPT010000491.1 GCA_025463045.1 Candidatus Solibacter sp. | reverse complement strand
CTTGGATTCGACTGCAAAACGGCGTACCGTTGAGGCTATGCGATCCCTTGCTGTTTTGCTCATGCTCTCCGCGGGCGCGCTTGCCCAAGTTCCCGCACATTCTGTGTTGGTGGTGTGACGATCGACGTTACAGAGGTCTCCGTTCCCGTTGGCTATGGTCCGGCCGAAACCGTGGCGGCAATCTCTGTCTGCTCTAACTAAACTAAGATTCGGCCTACCTTACCGTGGAAATCACGTACGCCGGCTGGCCCTACCTTCAATGAGGCCTCGCCGGCCACGTCCACCGGTTCGGCCGCTGGGCAGCCATTCCGAACTGCGGGCGGCCCTGATCATCGCAGGTAAGCGAATCAGAAGCTGGCTTTCGGTGCGTGTGAATGACCCGGCGTTGCCGATCCTGCGCCGACTCTGCGAGAAGCTCAGATCGCCGGTAAACTGGTCGCGTGCTCCAGAAGCCCACCGAAGCACTAAATGTACACCCTCCGTACGGCCCGCTGGCGCGCGATGAGCAATTCGGAGTGGAGATCCCGCAACGCTCGCGCTGGATGCTGAAGCTGAAGTTCTCCGTATCTCGCAGGTCCGAACGTCCGTAGTGAAGCGTAAGTCCTTTGGATATCGGCCGGCTGCTTGTAGGCCGCTGGCCGTGCGGTAAACTTTAATTATGTCACGCTGGTTTGCGGCATTGGCGCTCGTTGCAGTATTGCCGCTCCTCGCACAGGATTCCGCCGGTCAGGATCCAAAGCTTAAAAGACGCGGCGAGCCGACCACGACGCCCCAGGCGGTGGACAAAAACGGGCTGCCGCCCGAAGAAGATAAGTCCATTGCGGTCAAGGACTACGCGTTCAATCCGCTGCAGGCGCAGAAGGAAATCCGCACCGGGAATTACTACTTTAAGAAGGGCGCTTTTCGCGCGGCGGCGGGGCGTTTCGAAGAGGCGACGCGGTGGAACGACGGCGAGCCGGAGGCGTGGCTGCGGCTGGGCGAGGCGGAGGAAAAACTGAAGGACCACAAGGCGGCATTTAAGGCGTATTCGAAGTACCTGGAGCTGGCGAGCGACGCGAAGAACGCCGACGAAATCCGCAAGAAACTGGAAAAACTGAAGTAGGGCTGATGAACTGGCTCACCTGGTCGTTGGCTTCCGCGGTGTTTGCAGCGCTGACCGCGATTCTGGCGAAGGTCGGCGTGGCGGGCGTGGATTCCAACCTGGCGACGGCGATTCGGACGGTGGTGGTGCTGGTGTTCACGTGGCTGCTGGTATGGATCAATCCGGCGAGCGGCGGGATCGGGTCGCTGACGCCGCGAAATTGGGTATTTCTGGCGCTTTCGGGGATCGCGACGGGGCTATCGTGGCTGTGTTATTTCCGGGCGCTGCAGTTGGGTCCGGCGTCGCGAGTGGCGCCGATCGATAAGCTGAGCGTCGCGCTGGTGATCGTGCTGGCGACACTGGTGTTGGGCGAGCGGCTGACGTGGGCGAAGGGGATCGGCGGGATGCTGATTGTCGCCGGGGCGATCACGATTGCGCTCGAGCGTTGAGCGCACTGGCACTCGAATTTGGTATACTTTCAACTTACGGGAGATTTCTGTCTTATGGCACAAACTTGTGATATCTGTGGTCGCGGCCCGGCCTTCGGAAACCGCATCAGCCACGCTCACAACGTCACCAAGCGTCGCTGGAACATCAACCTTCAGTCGGTGCGCGCGTTGGTGAACGGCGCGGGCAAGCGGATGCGGGTCTGCACGTCGTGCATCCGCAGCAATAAAGTCCAGAAGGTCGCGTAGTTTCCGCGGTTTTCCCCACCCTACAATCTCATTTGGGAAATTCGGCCCTTGGGGTGCCTTTCGTCTTGTTGTCCCAGTATGTTAGTTTTTCTAACTTTCTGAAAACAACGAGTCAAGGAGGGGTCCATGGCGAGTTCGAACGCGATCGTGGGTGAGATGGCGCAACTGGGAAGACCGGGAGCGAAGTCTGGGGCATTTAACGCCATGGGCAACCGGTTGCCGAAAGCGCATAAAACGCCAGTGGTGCCTGCGTTCCGGCGGGTCTGCTGCAAGACCTGCCGCGGCAAGAGCTGCCTCGGGCGCTGCAAGTTTTAGCCGGCGATTGCGTAGCGTTTCATCTTATTGATCAGCCCTTGGCGGCTCAGACCCAGCAGCTTCGCGGCCTGTTGCTGATTGTTCCGGGTTTCGTTCAACGCTTCGGCGATCATGCGGCGCTCCATCTCGGCGACCGCCTTCTTGAGCGATTGCAGTTTGACGGGGGCAGGCGCCGGCTCGTCGCGGCCGGCCGCCGGCAGTCCTTCCCAAAGATCCTCTTCCTCGATCAGATTGTGGCGTGCGCAGGCCGAGAGGCGCATCACCTCGTTGCGCAACTGGCGCACATTCCCCGGCCATGCCGTGCTCATGAGTTTGCGCATCACTTCGGGCGCGAACTCCATCGCTTCACGCACCGTCTCGCGGCAATATTCCTTGAGGAAATGATTGGCGAGCAGCGGAATCTCGTCGCGGATCTCGCGCAAGGGCGGCATGTGGATGTGGATGACCTTGATGCGATAGTAGAGATCCTCGCGGAAGGTCCCTTTGGCGATCTCGGCTTCCAGATCTTTGTTGGTCGCGGCGAGCAGGCGCACGTCGACGGGGATGGGAGTGCGTCCGCCGACACGCTCGAGAACGCGCTCCTGGAGCACGCGAAGGATTTTGGCCTGGGCGATCAGGCTGAGGTCGCCGATCTCGTCGAGGAATAGCGTGCCGCCATCGGCCTTTTGGAACTGCCCGACGCGCGAATTCACGCCGGTCGCGACTCCTTTTTCAATGCCGAACAGTTCGCTTTCGAGCAGCGTCTCCGGCAAGGCGGCGCAGTTCAGCGCGACGAACGGGCGGCGCACGCGCGGGCTATTGTAGTGGATCGCCTTGGCGGCGAGCTCCTTGCCTGTGCCGCTTTCGCCGGTGATCAGCACATTCACGACGCTGTCGCGGATGCGCTCAATGAGGCGCACCACCTGCTGAATGCGCTGGCCGGAGCCGATGATTCCGTGGGTCGCGTACCGGCTCTCCACCTCGCGCCAGAGGTGTGCGTTCTGCTGGGCGAGTTCGTCCTGATTACGGCGGAGTTCGCCGATCAACTGCGCGGTCTCGATGGCGATGGCAGCGTGCGAGGCGAGGGCGGTGAGCGACTCCTCGTCGCGCGCGGTGAAGACGCCGACGCGTTTGTTCAATGCTTCGAAAGCGCCGATGATTGCGCCCTGCTGGTTGCGCACCGCGACGGCGAGGAGTGTGCGGGTGCGGTAACCGGTCTTGCCGTCGATTCCGGTGTAGAAGCGCGGGTCGCTGTAGGCGTCGCGGACGTTGCTGATTTCGCCGGTGGTCGCGGTGCTGCCGGCGATGCCGCGGCTGGCATCGAAGCGCAGGATTTCGTCGGAGCCGAGCGCCACCTTGGACCAAAGCTCGTTGGTTTCGCGGTCGAGGAGGAAGATGCTGGCGCGGTCGCAATCGAGGAGGCTGATGGCTTCATGCGCGATCAGGTCGAGGAGCGCGCTGAGATCACGCTGCGAGTTCATCTTCTGCGAGATAGCGAGGATGGCGGCCAGCCGTTCATTCAATTCGGGCTGCGGGATCGAGGCCATGAGAGCTTCAGTCTACCGTAAGCGCGGCTTTAGTGTCCACGAAGTAGACAGGTGCCAATGGGATGGACTGCACGTATACGAAGTGTACAGCGGTGGGCGTGAGGCGAGTACTGAAAATAGTGAGTTTAGGTTGTCCGCAGTTTTGGCGTTCAGGTTGCATTAGTAGTAGGCGCGGTGGGGATTTCCCTATCGGAGGCGGACCGGGTGGGCGGTCGGAGGAGCGCCCGCCTTGGTCCAGCTTGAAAACCCGACCGCATCTGCCTGCAACCCACAAACAGAGGATGGCAAACGGGCCACACGCATTCTCTGAACACTACAGGCCCGTCCATGCAAACCACAAGTGCTGCGCTTCTCCGAAAGGGGAAGCGCAGGCTCACCGTCGCAGGTGTCGTGGTAATCTGAGTGGGAAGTCACCTCGATGCCGGCGTAGCTCAG
>JAOAPT010000211.1 GCA_025463045.1 Candidatus Solibacter sp. | reverse complement strand
CTCCAGGTGCACGTTCTCCAGGTGCACATTCTCCAGGTGCACGTTCTCCAGGTGCACATTCTCCAGGTGCACGCGTCCGCGCTGCATCGTGAGGGGGCGCCACAGATCGCCCAACTCGCGGACGCGCCCGGGGACGTTGGCGATGCGGAAGTCCTCGATGCGAAATCCGCGCTCCATTTCATCCCAGGTCACGGGTGTCGAGACCGTCGCAAGTGGAGTGGGTCGGACCGAGTAGACGGAAGCGAGCGTGCGTCCCCAGGCGTTCTGGTTGTAGTCGACGAGCACGCGGCCCGGCGGTCGTTTGGCGACGCGGTACTCGGCGGTGATCAGGTCGGGGAAGGCGGCGGCGAGTTCGATTGCGAGTTGCTTGGCGAACGTCCAGACCTGCTTCTGCACGGGGCCGCGATGGATCGGGACGTAGAGATGAATGCCGCGGCTGCCGGAGGTTTTCGCATAGGACGGCATGCCGCGCGATTCCAACGCGTCACGCACCCGGAGCGCGGTTTCGAGCACCTGCGCGAACGCGGCGCCTGGCACCGGGTCGAGATCGAAATGGAGATAGTCGGGGCGCTGTATGTCGTCGCAGCGTGCATACCACGGATTGAGGTCGATGCAGCCGAGGTTAACGACCCAGAGCAGGCACGCGAGATCCTGAATGATGGGGAAGTCGATGACGGAGCCGGACGCGTGCTCGATGGCGCAGGTGCGGACCCATGCGGGCCGCGGCTCGGGCGCGCGCTTCATGAAAAAGAATTCGCCCGCGGCACCGTTCGGATAGCGCTTCATGACCATCGCGCGATTTTTCAGGTGCGGAAGCAGATAGCTGGAAACGTCCGCGTAATATTGCAGAAGATCGCGTTTGGTGATGGCAGGGTCGCTCCAGAAGAGTTTCTTGAGATTGGTAAGGCGGAGTTTTTTCCGGCCTAATGTGAGTTCGATCTCGTTTTCGTCGACCGGGAGCACCAGTGCGGGCTCGGCGAATTTCGCGGGAGACATGGCCCCTGTAACTGCACTTTTCAGGCCACAGCAGTCGTATCGTTTCGCAGGTTTCGCGCGTCGAAAGAGTGAGACACTGAGGTCTGAAAGCCCCATGAAATTTTCCTACGGCCTCCTGCTGGTGCTCTTTATACCGGCAATTGCTGCCGATCAGTTCGCACCGAAACACCGGGTGCAGGCGATCGGCGTATCCCGCGACGACATCTCGGACGAACTGCTCGAAGCGCGGACCAATTTAATGATCGAGTCACAGACGTTCAGTATCATGCGCGAGGCGGAGGCGCTGGCAGGCGCGAAGCGAATCACCAATTCGAAATTGCAGGCCCTGTTCCGCTCGGCCGCCGCGTCGAGCGGGATGCCGGCTTCGGTGATCGAGGCGATTTGCTATCTCGAGAGCTGGGGCAAGGCCGATGCGCAGAGCATCACCGGTCCGAAGGGGATCATGCAGGTCTCCGGCGCGACGGCGGCGAGCATGGGGTTGAAAATCGTGTACGCGACGCGATATAAGACGTCAAAGCAGAAGGTCCCGGTCAAGGCGAAGGGCAAGACCACTTACCGCACTGTCACCAGGAAGACTCCGTATAAGGTGATGGTTCGCGATGAACGGTTGGTGCCCGAGCGCGCGATCCCGGCGGCCGCGCGTTACCTGGCGGGGATGGAGCAGAAATTCGGCGGACGCGACTGGGCGATCTTCGCGTATCACTGCGGGCAGGGCTGCGTGAACATGATGCAGGACCTAACGCGTCGGGCGCGCGGGATACCGAAGGATCAGTTGACGGTGGCGCGAATGTTTTTCTCGAACAGCCCCGCGTGGAATCGCGAACTCTACGATGCAGTGCAGCAGCAGATGCAGCGCGACTACTCGCCGACTTACTGGTTCCGGATCCGGCGCGCCGAACAGTTACTCGCGCTCTACCGGCGCGACCCCGACGAGTTCGCGCGCATGGCGAAGGAGTACAAGAGCGATTTCGTGACGAACAACGGCCGCGCACCGCACCGGCTCAGCGTCTGGCTCAAGCGGGATGACCTTGTGTTCCACAGCGGCGATGACATCCGCGCCGACATCGGAAAGAAACTCGTGAAGGCGCTCGATCGTCCGGATTATTTTGGGTACTCGCTGAGGCTTGCCGGCACCGAGGAGTTTCTTTCCGAGGCGTCCCCAGCGGCAATCGGAACGCTCACGTACATCGCGTTCGAGACCCGCCGGCTGTTCGAAGAGACGGGTGCGAAGGGGAAGTTTCAGCCGCTGCAAGTGACGGCGCTGGTCGAGCCGGAGGAACTTGCGGCGAAGGGGAGGCCCGAGGCGCTCTCGCATTCGTCGGGACAGGTGTTCGACATCGATCACTCGGCGCTGCCCACGGCGGAACTGGAGTGCCTGCGATTCGTGCTCAGCGATTTAGGATGGGCGGGCTACTTGGGCTTCGTGGAGGATGGGATGGACAACCTGCACATCGGCTGCTCACCGGGTTCGCGCGAGTTCTTCACGAGCGTGTTCGAGGATGCGACAGGCAAGAAGAACGATTAGTGGATGACGTGGAAGGCGATGAACGCGCCCGCGTAAGCCAGCGCGCCCATATACGTGAATTGCAGGATAGGCCACGTCCAGCCGCCGGTTTCCCGGCGCACCACCGCGACGGTCGACATGCATTGCATCGCGAAGGCGAAGAAGATCAGGAGCGCGAACGCACCGCCGGTGCTGAGATCCTGATGCAGCGCTTTCTGTAATTGCATCCCTTCGGATTCGGGATCCATGCCGTAGATCAGGCCGAGCGTGCTGATGATCGTCTCCCGTGCGGCGAGTGAAGTGATCAGCCCGATGCCGATCTTCCAGTTGAAGCCCAGCGGCTTGATGATGGGCTCGATGGTGCGGCCGACGGTGCCGGCGAGGCTGTTCTCGATCAGCGGTTTGCCGCCCGAGTAGGGCAGGTAAGTCGCGATCCAGAGGATGACCGTGACCAGCAGAATCACGGTGCCGGCGCGCCGCAGAAACACTTTAGAGCGGTCCAACAGACGCAGTCCGAGGGACTGGAAGGTGGGCCAGCGGTAGCTCGGCATCTCCAACAAGAAAGGCGCCTGCACGCTTTTCAGCACGCTCGATTTCAGCAGTCGCGCGGTAACCACCGCCGCGACGAAGCCGAGAAGATACAGGCCGAGCAGCGCGGCGACCTGCGCGGTGATTATGCTGCCGATGAAGTTGCGGTTGGGTATGAACGCCGCGATCAGAAGCGCGTAGACCGGCAGCCGTGCCGAGCAGGTCATGAACGGCGCGATCAGGATGGTCGCGATGCGGTCGCGCTTGTTTTCGATGGTGCGCGTCGCCATAATGGCGGGCACCGCGCAGCCGTAAGCGGATAGCAGTGGAATGAAACTCTTGCCCTGCAGACCGACACGCGCCATCGTGCGGTCGGCGATGAGCGCGGCGCGCGCGAGGTATCCCGAGTCCTCCAGGATGCCGATGAAGAGGAACAGCAGCAGTACCTGCGGCAGGAAAACGAGCACGTTGCCGACGCCCTTCCAGACTCCATCGATGGCGAGTGAACTGAGCGGGGACTTCGGGAGGGCAGATGCAAGCCAGTTGCCGCTGGAGGCGATGATCGCCTGGGCGGCATCGCTAATCGGCTGTGCCGCCATAAAGATGGTGCGGATCACGCCGACTACGATCAGCAGGAAGATCACCGGACCGGCGACGGGATGGAGAAACACGGAGTCCAGGCGGCGCGTCCACTTGGGCGCGATCGGGGCGCGATATCCGGCTTTGCTGCCGACCGCGCCGGCCCACTCGCGGCACTTCGGCACGTCCTGCAAGATCGGGAGCAGCGTGGGTGACGGCTTGGCCATCGTGCCCGCCAGAAAATCGAAGACCTCGCCGATGCCCTGTCCGCCGCGCGCGCTGATCAGCGCGACCGGAGCGCCCAACTCTTTCGAGAGCTTTTTCAGATCGAGTTTGCCGCCGCGATTGCGGAGGTCGTCGGCCATGTTGAGGATAATCAGGGTGGGCAGTCCGAGCGCGAGAATCGGGGCGGCGAGCATGAGGTGCCGCGCGAGATTCGTGGAGTCCAGAACCAACAGCACTGCTTCCGGTTTGGGGGTACCGGCGCGCTTGCCGTGAAGGACGTCGAAGGCCACGTGCTCGTCTTCGGAGCGTGGCTGCAGGCTGTAGATGCCCGGCAGATCGATGATCGAAACCGCGCGTCCATCGGGAAACTCGGCGACGCCGGTGTGCTGCTCGACGGTGACGCCGGGAAAATTCGCCACCTTTTGGCGGAGACCGGTGAGCCGGTTGAAAAGGGTCGTTTTGCCCGAGTTGGGCGGACCCACGAGAGCCACGGTGCGCACCGCCGCGGGACGCGGCAGTTCAGCGACGGAAGTGCTGCCGCAACTATGGCAATCGTGGCAGTCGCTCACCGCTTCCCCCTGCCTTTTCCGGAGCTTTCAAACCGCACCTTGAGATGACGTGCGGTGGTGTGCCGCAAGGCGATCTCGGAGCCATCCACTTGGAACACGCGCGGGTCGCCGCCCGGCGCGCTGAATCCCGCGGTAATCCGGCTGCCCGGCAGGAAGCCCAATTCCATCAAACGCCGTGCATCGTCGGTCGGAAGTTCGATGTGATCGAGGATCGCGGCGTCGCCCATTCGAAGGTCGACAAGGGCGGAAAGCGGGATCTCCGTGTGGATCTTGTTGCCACTCAGTTGCAACATGGATTCAGTATGCGCCCGTCCGAAATCCTTGTCAAGAGGACCGCGTTTTGTACCGCCCTTTTTTCTCGCCATGACTTCCGGCAACGTCTCAAGTGCGCAAAAATAAAGGATAACAGAATGGAAAAGCGTTTTACAATCCGCCGTGCCAGGGCGCTCGATGTGCCCCGGATCCTGGAAATCGAGATTGCCAGTTTCGGACCCGATGCTTACGATCGCAACCTGTTTGCAGAATACACCCGCACTTGCGGGGAGCTTTTCCTCGTCGCCTTGAGGGGGACTCAGGTGGTTGGGTACGCCATCACCTGCCTTTGCCGGGACCGCGCTGATCTGATCTCCGTGGCCGTCCACCCCAAGGTCCTCGGCAAGGGCGCCGCGCAGGCGCTGATGGATAGCATCTTACGCCGTCTGAAACGCCGCGGAGTAGACCGGATCGTCCTCACGGTAAAGGTGACGAACGTCCGGGCTCGCACGTTCTATGAAAGATACGGTTTCCGCAAGCTCCGTCGCGCGCCCCGATATTATGAGGATGGCGCGGACGGCCTGATTATGGTCAAGAATCTGGCAGATTTGCCGCCCTCCAGAGCGGCAAATCGACGCACGTAAGCGCTTCAAAAACTTGTACATAACTCGCCTCCGGGGCGCGTCCAACGTGCTTGGAGAGCCCTATGGAAACTCAGTTCACGCGCCGCAGTCTCCTCCTTTTCGCCGGGACCGGCCTGGCCGGCGTTCGCCTGAACGCCGCCGCCACCGATTTCTGGAACAAGAAACCGCCTTCTCAGTGGACCCGCGAAGAGATTGACCGTCTCATCACCAAATCGCCCTGGGCGAAAGAAGTGAAAGCTACTTACGCGCCGGGTGAAAACCCGTCCTCGAACGGTGGAGGCTCCCCGAACGGAGGAGGCGGCTATCCGCCGAACTCCGGAGGCGGCGGCTACCCGGGCGGCGGGCGCTCGCGCGGCGGCATCGGGATCCCCGGCATCGGCGGACTCAGCATTCCAGGAATGGGCGGCGGCGGCCGTCCGCGGAACGGCGGGGGGAACGGCCGCGGTCAGACCTCGCCTTACCAGGGCACGGTCCGCTGGGAGAGCGCCCTGCCGATCCAGGACGCGATGAAGTCCGATCCGCCCGAGGAATTCGGCGGGCACTACGTGATCAGCGTCAATGGCATCCCGCTGATGGGCGGCGCGCGGTATCAGGGCGAGGACGATTCCGCGTCATCGCGCCGCCAGGAAGAGGACGATATGGATCGCCTCAAAGGGCTGAGCCTGCTCGAGGTGAAGGGCAAGAACCACGTTCAGGCCGGGATCGCGAAGCGGCAGGTCAGCTCGGGGTCCAGCTTCCTGATCGGGTTCTCCAAGGAACTGCTGCCGCTGCATACGCAGGATTCCGAAGTGATCTTCACGACGCAGCTCGGGCACCTGGTGCTGAAGGCGCATTTTCTGCTCAAAGAGATGCTGTACCATGGCGAGTTAGCAGTCTAAATCTTGCGGGAGACATTGATGCTCGAAGAACGTGGCCAGCTCGCCCTCTCGCGCCGCGGTCTGTTTTTGTTCGCCGGCGCGGGTCTCGCCTCCTGGAGCCGTATGTACGGCTTCGGCGGGAAGGAATTCTGGGAGGCCAAGGATCCGGGGGAGTGGAACTCCGACGAGATCGCCAAGCTGCTCAGCAAGTCGCCATGGGCAAAGCAAACCACCGCCGAGAGCGTCAAGACGCAGAAGAACTCGATGCCGGGCAGCACGACGGCGATCCCGAACACGATGCCGGGGTCGCGCAGCTCGCGCAATAACGGCGGTCTCGGCCGCTGCCTGGCGGCTCGGGCGGCAATCGCAAGGAACCCGCCCAGAAGACGGTCACGACCTATAAGGGAACGGTGGTTTGGGAGAGCGCCGCTCCCGTCCGCGCCGCCCTGAAGATCAGCCTGCCGGAGAGTTTCGCCGGCCAGTACGTGCTCGGCGTGAGCGGCGTCCCGCTCACGAAATCCGATTCGAAAGGCGCGCTCGACCGCATTCGCCAGGTGACCACGCTGCACTGCAAGGGCAAGCAGCCGCTCGAAGCGCAGGGCGCGCAGGAAGACACGACCAACGGTACGCTCTATCTCTTCGGCTTCTCGCGCGAGGCGCTCTCGCTCACGAAGGACGACAAAGACGTCGTCTTCACGACCCACATGGGCAAGCTGGAGTTCACGGCTAAGTTCAACCCGAGGGACATGCTGTACCACGGCGAGCTCGCCGTTTAGGTCATGCGGAGACTTCTGCTCGCGCTCATGCTGGCGGCGCCGCTGCTGGCCGATTCGTACCTCTTCACTTCGTTCCGCCGCAATGGAGAGACCGGAGTCTTCTTCGCGCTCAGCAAAGACGGGCGGCAGTGGACACCGCTCAACGGCAATCAGCCGTGGCTGAAGCCCGACGAATCCGGCATGCTGATGCGCGATCCATGGCTCGGACAGGGGCCTGACGGCACGTGGCACATGCTGTGGACATGGGGCTGGACGACCAAGGACACGGGCGGCAAGCTGAAGATCGGATACGCGAGTTCGAAGGACCTGATCCACTGGTCGCCGCAGCGCGCTCTGGCCGTGATGGAAAACGAACCCACGGCGCGCAATCTGTGGGCGCCCGAGGCGGTTTGGGATCCGGCGCGCAGCGAGTGGATCGTCTTCTGGGCGAGCACGATCCCCGGTCGTTTTGCCGATACCGAAGGCACGGGCGATACCGGCTACAATCACCGCATCTACGCCGCGACCACCAAGGACTGGCAGACGTTCTCGCCGGCGAAACTCTGGTTCGACCCGGGATTCAACTGCATCGACACGACGGTGGTCCACGATGGCAAGCGCTGGATTCTGGTGTTCAAAGACGAGCGCAAGAATCCGCAAGTGAAGAAGCTGCGTCTCGCGTTCGCCGATAGTCCGGCGGGTCCGTGGAAAGACGTCAGCGAGCCGTTCACGGGCGATTGGGTGGAAGGCCCGACGGTGACGAAGATCGGCGCCGAATGGTGGATCTACTTCGATCACTACGCGGCTCCGCGCCACTACGGCGCCATGCGCACCAGCGACTGGAAGACGTTCGAGGATATGACGCCGCAGGTGTCATTCCCCGCCGATCACCGGCACGGCACGGTCGTCAGGATCTCCGACGCGCTCGCGCGGCAGCTACAAGGCGCGACGCCCGCACCGTAGACGCTGAGTGCGGACGCGTTATAGCGTCTTCTGATCGACTTTCGACAGCTGCGTATCCTTCACGCCGCTGCACATGTGAATGCTCAGGTCGGCCACGTTGTGTAGAGCAAAGACCGGAGCATCGCTCGTGTGCGGCGTCCGAATGCGGAAGAAATCCGCGTCCTGCACATCCTCGAGCACGAACGCCGGACGATGATCTTCCTTGATCGACTGAATCACAATGTTGTCGAATTGAATGCCTTTCACGTGCCGCACGAGAAATCCCTGCGAGGGCATTTTGTGCCGCTCGGGCTGCGGCGCGGGGGCCCCCGCGCCGCGTCCACCTTGTGCGGCTGGGGCGCCTCTTCCCGGTGCTGCCGTTCGGCCCTGACCCTCGGGAACGAAGTCGCCGTTCGGCCCGCGTCCGTTGCGTCCCGGCCGCGGCGGCGCTGTGAACATATCGGGCTCAGGATAAATATCTTCGGCCAGCAGCCGCTCATGTAGCAGTCGGTGATGGTGACGAACTCCGTCTGCCGCACCGACCCGGTGGCGTAATCGGCCTTCAGGCAGATGCCGT
>JAOAPT010000196.1 GCA_025463045.1 Candidatus Solibacter sp. | reverse complement strand
GCCGAGCCGCATCTCTGGCTCGCCGACAGCCTCCGCCTCAGCGGCAAGTTCACCGACGCCAAACCCGAGTACAGCCAATACCTCAAGCTCAGCGATTTCGATAGCAAACTCGGCGGCCAGCTAAATTACTACGTGCTCGGCTCCCTCTTCGGCATGGGCAAAAAGAAGCGCGTCGCCGAGCGCGACATCTGGAACGACTTCCACAACATGGCCTGGTTCGGCATGTGCGAGTGCGAGCGCAAAACCGCCAACCTCGACGCCGCCATCACCGATTGCCAACGCGCCCTCACCTACGATTCGAAGGATCCCTTCGCCCACTACAACCTCGGCCTAGCCTTCATGACGAAAGCCATCAACACCGGCAGCATCGCCGAACTCGATCCCGCCATCCAGCACTTCCAGCAAATGCTCGCCATCAATCCCGACCTCGCCGAAGCCACCATGGCCCGCAAAAACATCGCCAACATCCAGCAGTTCTTGAAGCAATCAACGTAGGAGCTTTAGCCCTTATCTGCCCCTCTTTTTTATCGGCGTTCATCGGCGTTCATCGGCGGCTAAAGGTTTTTCCTTTGTACGCTATCATTTTTGTAAATGCGCTCCATCACTCTCTCCGCCCTAACTGTCCTCTTCGTCTTCCAGGCCCGCCCCGCGAATCAGTTCGCCCTCACCGTCGACAACATCATGCGCGGACCCGCGCTCATCGGGTATGAGCCCTCCGCCATCCGTTGGTCCCACGACAGCAATCGCGTCATCTTCCAGTGGAAGCAGCACACCGAAAAAGAGATCGCGCCGATGGACACCTACTCCGTCAATCGCGATGGCAGCGGCCTCCGCAAGCTCACCGACGAAGAGATCAAGAACCTTCCGCCGGCCTTCGGCGACACGACCCGCGACAAGCGCCTGATGGTCTACTCCAACGCCGGCGATCTCTTCACCTTCGACAACAACACCGGCAAAACCACGCAGCTCACCAAGACCACCGACGCCGAACTCAACCCGCGCTTCACGCAGGATGGCAAGCGCATTTCCTTCACCCGCAACGGCAACCTCTACGTCATGTCGCTCGATAGCGGCACGCTCGTCCAACTCACCGATATCCGCTCCGCGACGCCGCCCGCGACCACCACCGCCCCACCCGCGGCCGGTCGCGGTGGGCGAGGTCAAGGCGGAGGACGTGGCGCCGCGACCGAGTCTACGCCCGAAATCAAGGGCAGCGATAGCCAGGAGTACCTCAAGAAAGAGCAGCGCGAACTCATCCAGGTCGTCCGCGAGCGCGTCGAACTACGCGAGGAGCAGCAGAAGAAGCGCACCGCGCTCGAAGCCGCCGCGCGCAAGCCGTTCACCCTCCAAGCACGCCAATCAGCCGGCGCCCTCCAACTCACGCCCGACGAAAGATATGTGATCGCCAGCATCTTCGAAACCTCTGCCACGCCCGCGAAGAACACGATCGTTCCCAACTTCATCACCGATAGCGCCTATACCGAGGACATCCCCGGACGCAGCAACGTCGGCGACACGCAAGGCACCTCGCGCCTCGCCATCGTCAACGCGGAAACCGGCGCTGTCACCTGGGTCGATCACGGCCAGAAGCGCGACGTTCAGATGAGCGCTCCCGTCTGGAGCGAGGACGGCACGAAGGGTGTGATCTCCGCGCGCTCCGCCGACAACAAGGATCGCTGGCTCTTCGCGCTCGACCCCGCCACCGGCAAGACGCGCGTGCTCGTCAACATCCACGACGACGCATGGGTCGGCGGACCGCAGGGCGCCGCCAACACGCTCGGCTGGATGAAGAACGATCGCGAAGTCTACTTCATCAGCGAGAAGACCGGCTACGCGCAGCTCTACGCCGTCCCCTTCGACTCCGGCGAGCCCCGCGCGCTCACCAGCGGAAAGTGGGAGGTGCTCGGCGTCCGCCAGTCGAAGGACAAATCGAAGTTCTACCTCACCACCAGCGCCGATGGTCCGTTCGATCAGTTCCTCTACGAAATGCCCGGCGAGGGCGGCCCGCTGACGCGCATTTCGAAGGCGCCCGGCAAGCACTCCACGGTGCTCTCGCCCGACGAACTCTACATCGCCGATCTCTACTCGTACTCCAATAAACCGCCCGACGTCTACGTGCAGGAGAATCGTCCGCAGCAGGATCTCCAGCGCCTCACCACTTCGCCCTCGCCCGAGTTCAGCCAGTACGCGTGGCAGGATCCGCCCATCGTGATGGTGCCCGCTCGCGACGGCATCCAGGTTCCCGCGCGCCTCTACAAGCCCGCCGACTACAAGAAGGGCGGACCCGCCGTGATCTTCGTCCACGGCTCCGGCTATCTCCAGAACGTCGATCACAAGTGGTCCACCTACTACCACGAGTACATGTTCCATCACCTGCTGCAAGAGCGCGGCTTCCTCGTGCTTGATGTGGATTACCGCGGCTCCGCCGGCTATGGCCGCGATTGGCGCACCGCGATCTATCAGCACATGGGCGGCAAGGATCTCGACGATATCGTCGACGCCGCCAAGTTCGCCGTTTCGCAATACGGCGCCGACCCCAAGAAAATCGGCCTCTACGGCGGCAGCTACGGCGGCTTCATCACGCTCATGGCGATGTTCACCCAGCCCGACGTCTTCGCCGCCGGCGCCGCTCTCCGCCCCGTCACCGATTGGGCCGCGTACAACCACGGCTACACGTCCGACATTCTCAACACGCCACAGTCCGACCCCGACGCCTATCGCCGCAGCAGCCCCATCTTCTTCGCCGAAGGCTTAAAGGGTGCGCTCCTCATCTGCCACGGCATGGTCGATACCAATGTCGAATTCCAGGACACCGTGCGCCTCATGCAGCGACTCATCGAACTGCACAAAGAGAACTGGTCCGTCGCGCCCTATCCCGTCGAAGACCACACCTTCGTGCAGCCCAGCAGTTGGGCCGATGAATACAAACGCATCCTGAAATTATTCGAGACAAACTTGAAGGCGTAATGATTTCCCGCCCCCGCGGGTCTTCGTAGTGTGCACTCCATTTCGAGCAATCAGAGCCGCGACCGTCAGGGAGTCCCATGGACCTGCGGCCCACCAAACGCGATGAAGAACCGAGCCCCCAATCAGAGCCGCGACCGTAAGAAGGTGTGAGGAAATCGAGATTTTGGGAAGCAGCGACCGAAAGCGAGTGCTGGAGGAGGGCCGTCGTAATTTGGGTGACCAGCTCTGCTGACATTGC
>JAOAPT010000153.1 GCA_025463045.1 Candidatus Solibacter sp. | reverse complement strand
CGCTCAAACGAATCGGAATCGCGATCGCGAGCTCCGCACTCGGACTCACGATGCCGGTATCCAGGAGCATCAGGCCCGATTGCGGATCGGTGACGTGCACGCGCCCTACGCCAAGCGCTACCGGAATCCTGCCCGATCCATCCGTTGTATACCGGCCCGGCTGCGCACCCATAGTCTCTACCGTCATCCCCGCGGCCGGCTTGCCGGAGACGGCGTAGACAAAGCGGGTCGAGGCCGCGCGCTGCGCAAACAATCCGGTACAGCAGCAAAGTGTCACGGCGGCGAGATTCAGTCTCATGCTTCACTTCTCCGTATTGGTCTCGTTCGTAGCGCCGCTCATGCGCCGTACCACACGAAAGCCGATTCCGTAGGCATACCCCTGGGCGAAATAATTCACCCGATACCCCGGCGAACACTGGGCCTGCGGGTCGCGAAAACTGCCGCCGCGAATCATCGGAGCGGGACACACAGGGTCCAGATAAACCGGATCCACAGCGGGCGAGTGCAAGTAGAACTCCAGGTCCAGGCAGTCTGCAGTCCACTCCCAAACGTTGCCGGGAATGCCAGAGAGTCCGAACCGGTTGCGGGCCAACTGGCTTTCCGGGAGAACGGCGCCAGAGGCCTGATCGCAATTAATTTGCGCAGGGTCGAACTCGTCGCCCCAAGGCCAGATGGTATTCGCGCCGGCCCGCGCGGCGTACTCCCACTGCGCTTCGCTCGGAATCACGTAGACCTGCCCGGTGCGATCGCTCAACCAGTGCGCGTAGGCTAGCGCTCCGTGCCAGGTAACCGCGGTAACCGGGAGATCCGCAACAGCCGGCTCAACCGTCACCGGGTGTCCTTCGGCGGGGATCGTCAGGCCGGGTGCGGCCTTCACCTGCAACAGCTGGGCAGACACGCGAAGGTCCAGTTTTGCATCGTTCAGAAATGCTGCAAATTCCGCGGTGGTGACCGAAAACCTACCGATCGCGAACCGGCTCAGTACTACCCGGTGCGGCAGGTTACGCCCGTTGTACGCCGGGTCCGCGATGCCGCTTCCCATCGTGAATTCGCCGCCCGGCAGCGCCACAACCAGCGGCCCGCTGCGCCCGCTTCCATCCACGAAAGGATCGCGGAATTCACCCCCGGGCTCGGACGCAGACGCGGCGTATCCCAACAGAGCCGTCACCGCGATGCGCCACTTCCTCTTGCTATTGAACACTGACGACAATCCCCAAATGGTCGGAAAAGTTCTTTCTGAAATCAGGTGCGGCGATCCCTCCGGGCGGCGTCACGACACCCGGGTTGGTCGTCGTCACATTGATCGTGACCAGGCTCGGGGCCCACAGGAAATGATCGTACGATGAGCTGAGCGCGCCCTTCGGATTCAGGCTGGTCAGGCCGGCCGGGCCGATCAGGATCGGCACTGGCAATCCATTTTGGATGTTGGTGAAAGCCGCATCGGTGATCGGGAAGTTCCAATCGCCGCCGGCGATGAAACGTTGCACCTGCGCTCCGGGCGTAGCACCGATCGGCGTTGCGACAAAGGCTTTGATCGCGTCGCTCATTTGCGAGACTTCGGCACGGCGGGCAGTCACGTTGCCGAAGATTGCGTGGTAGTCCACAATCCATGTCTGCTTTCCATGCTCGGCCACTACGATTCCCGCCGGCGGGCGCGAAAACGTCCCACCGGTGTAAATCGATATCTGTTGGTTGTCGGCGGTCCTCTGACTCACCGTGCAACAATCCCCCGCGCTCACCGGGTTGCGAACCATGAAGCTATAGGCTTCGCGGTAAGTCGACTTCCCTTGAAACCCGGTCGTTAAAACCAGATAGGCGCCGGGCGCTGGCGGTTGGGGATACAAGGGTGTGGTGCCGCCGTTCAGCTCATTACCGTTCATCACTTCCTGCAAAATCGCCACATCCCAGCTCGATGCGGTGCACCCCGTGGAAGGCGCCGTAGTCGCCACGCACCCTTTCATATACGTGTTCTTGTTGGTGTAGTAGGGATCCCGGCCCCAACCGAGATGCAGCGTATTCTGCGAAAAGAGCGTAAACTGCGCGCGAGCGGACCCCGCCCAGAGGAGCAGAAGCAATAGCCGGTGGAAGAGGATCAGACGGGGTAGCATCATGAGAATCTCATTTCTTCACGGCTGACGTGGGACGTTCGCCAAGATTCAGGTAGAGCACGCCCTCTTCGCCCGGCAGAGACAAGGTGCCGCTGAAATACCCGCTGGTCGGGTCGTCGACGAACACGTTTACGTAGTTCCAGGAAGTATTGAACCCCGGCGGATTTAGGCTGACGCAATTGATGTTGAGAATACCGTCGCTGGTCGTCTCCTGGGTGTAGGGATCGGGCTCGTCCGACCACCCTGGAAACTGAAGCTGCACGCCCCCGGGCGCTGTTTTTTTGTCCTTGCCCCTGACGCGGATCTGGATGGCGTTCATATTGTTCCGCGGCTGAAACTGGAGTGTCGTGGTCGCCTTGGTGATAGTTACTACCTGCGCGTCGTAAACGAACGGTGTGTATTGCAAGAACACAGCATACTTACCTGGCCCCCGGAACTGTGCTTGAAACACGGCGATCGCGGTATCAGGTTCAATCGATCCATCCGCGGCTATCTCCACCATCCCGCCGAGAGCACCATCGACTACCGCGAAAGCGGTCATGATCGGAACCGACACATACTGGAATTGGTCCTGTGTATACGCGAAACAGCCGCCAAATTTATAATCGAGCGGCGGTCCCTGCTGCCCCAACCGGCCGGAGGTCTGCATTGGAGCCGTTTCCATGGTCTTGGTGGTAAACGTGCGGGCGCCCCTGGAGGGAACGGTGATTTCATAGACCAGCTCCGGGTTTGTTCCCGCGCTTAACGCCGCGACCGGCCGGTCGATCGCAAACCGGTCGAATCCGGGCGGTCCTCCCGCCACCGTCCCCTCGATTCGAACCAACCCCGGCCGGCCGCTTGCTACGTGAGCAATTTCAAAACGTCCGTCCGCCGCGGTCTTCGTCTCGTATTGATCGGGGTAGCTGCTGTAGACAATCGAGGCACCGGCGATCGGAGTGCCTCCACCCGCCACTCGAACGGTCCCGGTGAAGCTCGCAGTTCCCTGCCCTGCCATCAGGACTTGGGCCGCCGCCAAGTCGATTGACACTACGCCCCGTGAGGGAACCTGCACCGTTCGCTCGATCTCGAAACCCGGCTCCGGTCCACGAAAACGCAGCTTGATCGCTTGCGCGGGAGGAATCCCGGCAATTCTCGTCGGGCCGTCCAGCGATACCGGAAGAGCACCCCTCATCAGCAGAAATCTCGATAAAGGCGGATCGCGTCGGTGAAGCGCGCTCAGGTATCCGGCAACCTCCTGTCGCGCGCCCATAGCCACTTCCATGGATTCCACTTCCACGCTCAAGCCGCGCGGCAGTTCGCTCTTCGATAGCGTGGAACGAATTTCGAGCGTCGCGCCGAAGCTGGGTACAATCCTGCCTGCCGGGACGGTAGCGCCCGGCCGCACATTCTTCGTCACCCGAACCCGCTTTACGCCGGTGGCCGCCTCAGCCTGCCGGAAGACGACCAATTCGGGATCGTCGTATGCCGCAAACCAGGCGGTGGTGAAGCGACCGGCAGAGTCCGGGTGCGTGCGCAAAGAGCGTTCCGGAACGGACGGAAGCGACAACCCATGCACCGTATTCTCATTCGGCATGACGAACAGCGCAGAGTTGTGCACCATCCGCTGGTAGTCGGAAATGCTCAATTTCTCTCCATACGCGCAATCCACTTCGATGCGCGCTGGGTCGTCGCCGAAGCCGCCGACTTCTCCACTCACGCGGACCGGCAGTCCGATCGCGATCTCGGCGGGCGCCCGGTCCGTAAACGCCCGATCGGCCAGCATCGTTCCGCTCTCCGGGTGCGTCACTACAATGTGCGCCGAGGCGAGTCGCGCGCGAAGCCGGCCGGATCGGTCGGTCGTCATGTGCTCGGTACGGCCATTGGGATCCGTCACATCCACCGCGACCCGCGCGGCCGGTCTGCCGGTAATCGCGTACACGAGACGCAGTGTGGAAGCCGACTGGCCCGATGCCATAGCCGGAAGAAGACATAAGAACGCGAGTTGACGATTAATTGACACTGATGCTGATACCCAGGTGATCCGAGAACATGTCGCGGAAATCCTTCCTGCTCTTCCCGCCCGGCGGTTGAACCACCGCCGGGGAAGTCGCAGTCACGCCAGTGGCGGTGTCCCAAAGGAAGTGATCGTACGCAGAGCTCATGTCGCCGTTGCGCTTCAGGCTGGTAAGGGCCGTCGGCTGCACCAGAACGGTTGCAGTCAGCTTGCTTCGAATGGTGGTGAAAACCGAGTCATCGGCGGGAAAATTCCAATCCCCACCGACAATGTATCGAGTCACTTTGTGTCCGGGAGAGGAGCCAACGTTAACTCCCTGAAACACCGGAATGGCCAGCGCCATATTCGCCACCTCCGTCCTTCGGGAAGAGATATTTCCGAAGACGGCATGGTAATTGATTACCCAGGTTTCGGTGCCGTTATTGCTCACGACAATTCCCGACGGGGGACGCGAGAAACCACCACCACCGTATAAGGTAATGCTGGCGTTCCCCGTCGATTTGGTAAGCGTACAGCAGGTATTGGAACTGGTCGGATTGCGAACCAGGAACGAATACGCCTCGCGATACGTGGAGGCTCCCTGAAAAACAGTACTGATCACCATATAGGTCCCCGGCGGCGATTGCGGATACAGGGTGTCCAATTCGTTTCCGTTCATCACCTCTTGGATGATGCCGACATCGAAATTTGGCGTGGTCTTGTTGATCACCGAAGTCGTGAGGTATGTATTCTTGTTGGTGTAGTATGAGTCCCGGCCCCATCCCAGGTGCAGCGCGTTTTGCGAAAAGAGGGTGAATTGCGCCGAAGCCGTGCTCGCGAAGAATAGCAGGGCCAGCGCTTGCATTCCGTGATTTGCGACTCGCATGGAAATCCTCCCCCCTAGGTAAGAGAAGTGGTCCATTGCACGCTGTCTCCCGCGAGCAGTGGCATGTCCCATTGACTCAGCCCCGTGCTCGATGAAATGGAGCCCTGAATCGTCAGCGGAACGGAAGTCAGAACGTTGAATGGTGGATTGTTCTGGTTCGTCATATTTTGGGACCACCGCGCCATGCTCACCGCGGCTCCAGCTGCGGAGCCCCAGTTGTCGATGATTGACAGATTGAGTTGCGTAGCGGCTACATCCGCCAGCGTAGTCCCTATAGGGATCGGCGTGGCGACCCCATTTAAAGTGATGTTTATCTCGGGGTAGATGGCCGCTCGTCCGCTGAAGAAAACCACGGTACCCTCACTGCCGGGGTCACCGTTGGTGACGTAATTGCCGGTGGCCTTCTCCAGGTTTACGATGGAACTGGCGAACAGAAGCACTGGATTCTGTGTCGCGCTCGGCAGGCTGGACGTATCCGTGGTGTTCGACATTGAGGAGGGATAAATCAGCCGCACATAGTTCGCCGTGGCGCCCGCCGCCTCAAGATCGCAAAGACCCGCCACCTGATTGGGGCTGGCGAAGGTGACCCCGAAACTCCGTGCGACATCCATAAATGCGTTGAACCCGACGGTCCCGTCCGAACGGCGGCGCAGCCGGAACCGCGAGGTCCCGACCCCGGCATACGCATTGCGTTTGCCTGCCGCTACCGTAGCCGGGCCCAGATACTGGTAGGACCCGTAGTCGACGACCAAGGTCATGCCAGGGTAGAGATCGACATAACGGCTGTCGGAGGAGAATCCGTAAGCAAAAGGTAGAATCCAGTTGTAACTCAGTGGCAGATTGGTGGCGATACGGTTGGAAATCACCGGTATGGCACCAGGCGCCAGGCATCCGGCCGTCAACTGTTCCAATTGTTGCTTAAACGCAATAAAGGATTGCCACAATAACCCCAAATTCGCCGGCGTATACAAGTTCGTGGGAGCCACCGAAACCTGAGCGACCGGCGGAAGTTTATTGGCCGGCTTCACCCAACTCAGGGTAAAGTCGGTATTCTGTATCGATGGCTGGACAGTGCACCCGGTTAACGAACTCCCAGCAACCGAAGGTATTAGAATCGTGAGGGCGGAGATCGGTGTGCTGGCCGGTGCGACGTAGTTCGGCGGCAGAATATAAGGTCCCGGGTCGGTGCTGCCACTATTCGTGAGTAGCGACGTGGAGATCGTGAACGTATTAGCCAATTTCCCTCTCTTGACACGCGAACGGATCGCGGCATTGTTTACACACGCTACAAAACTCTGAGGAGATCCTGAGCTTTCAAATTTATTTGTTCTAATTAATGCGTTTGATTTGAAAGTGTATCGATGTTTACGCCTTTTGACAATAGTGAATATCCCGAAAGGAAATAAAACGGGGCGGGCGAATAGAAAATAGTCCGGGCCGGTATGAATTACTGAAGCACTTTTTCGCGAAATACGCAGAAAGAAAATTGGCCCGCAAAACTATCGAGCGGTTACCGCGAGCAAGCCTGTGCCGGCCCCCCATCGTGGTCGCGCACCCAGCGCCTTGCATTCCGATAAACACCACGCGACGCACCGCCAATTATCGTAAATCAGAATGTTCACTCCATTCACACGGGCGCGAAACCAAACCGAAATCGATCAACGTCCTTTCACGTAGCGCATCTCCTGATCCGGACCCCAGTAATATGTGGTCAGCGTCTCGCCGTTTATCGAGAAGCGTTCGTCCGTGAAGCGCAGTTCGGCGATGGCCTGGGCGTTGATCTCAAACGTGAAGTCGGTGTGCTCTGCGTTGAGAGCGATGGGCTCGGTATCCAGGTGATAAACCCGGACGCTGAACGCGACGCTGCGTGCGGGCGCCTCCTTCGCGAAGAGCGCAACACCGTCGGTGTCGGTCCGGGCCTTCAGTTTTCCTGAAGCGGTCAGAAGCGTCACATCGATGTTCGGCACCGCCCGTCCATTGGGCGCCTGCATCCGGACGCGGATGGCGGCAGTCGCCTGAGCGGAACTTCGGACCAGCCGGAAGGGCGGCGTCTCCGCCCGAGGAGTACTGTTCAGAATAACCGCCTGCTCCTGAACGCGCCACGTCCCCTTGGCCCAGTAATCGGCGGCGCCGTACGCCAGCATGAATTCGAAATTGCCGTCGGGTTTGAGCAGCAGTTCCGAACCCACTTCGCGGAACTGCTGCAGGGTATAGCGGCCGGAAAGTCCGGCGGGCTGCGCCATCGCCGCTGCCGCGATCACGAACAACAGCGCGCGGCACACGAATTAGAGGCCCTTTTCCAGCACCTGGCGAATCTCACCATCGCTGAAGCCGCCGCTGATGCCCTTGGCATAGGCGCAGTCCATTTCGAGGACACCACCGGCGAAGGCCACTTTGCGCGCGGCGTCTTCCTTCACGTTCTTGAGCTTCACCAGCTTCAGCCCCTCGCGAACGGCTTCCTTGCCCATATCGTCCAGGCAGATGACGCGCAGCGCCATGTTGAGCCGGTGGCAGGAGACGTTCTCGATGAAATTCAGCCCTTCTGGGTCATCGGACAGGCTGTCCCAGTCCACCTCGTAAGGGATCGGCGCGCCGCAAATCTCCTCGATCTCCTTCACGCGGCCCGGGAAGGTAGTCTCCTGCAGTTCCTTGATCTTGCGTCTCTCGTTCAGTCCCATGTTTTCCTCCTATACGTAGTCGATGTGGAAATGGTGATTTTGGCAGTGCAGGCAACGAAATAAATATGCCGTGGGTCCGGCATCGCGATGGAGCGAATTCAGCAGCCGGGTGGCGGCGCCTCCGGAGATTTCCATTTGGTGGATGATGTGATCCAGCACCAGTCCTTCCAGGTCGGGCTGCTCACGCAGTTCGCGCATGCCCGCCGGCGTGACAAACGCTGTGGCATCCTCACAGCAGCCAGGCCAGCCTTCGCCCTGGAACGAATTGAAGCCGGGCGTTCGCTCCGTGATCTCTTCCGCCGCTTCTTCCGGTACTTCGCCCTCGAAGGCTTCGTCGTCGACGAAAATCGCATCGAACTTCTCGTGGGCGGAGCCGTCCGCGATACACCACGGGCACAGCGAGTCATCCAATTGGTGTGCGGAATAAACCGGCCCCGTGTAGATGTAGCCGCGAGCCTGGCCGCAGGAGCGGCAGGTCTTATCGGACGCGACCAGACTGCCGCTGCCCAACGGGTCGGGATGATAGCGAAATACGGGCGGCGCCATGGCTAGTTCATCGCAGCGCCGTCGATCGCTTCCATCCGCACCACGATGCGGCTGAATTCCCGATTGCGGAGCTCCACCATGTCACCCGCGATTTTGGTAACGACACCGCCGATGCTTTGGCCCTTGATGAATAGGTTCACACTCTTCTTTTCGATCTGACTGGCTTCCAGCAGTTCTTTCATGAGGTCATTTTCCTTTCCGATGAGTAGCGAGTCCGCAGCTACCGCCGCGGTCAACATGGTGAAGCAGCTTCTTCTGGTCATATCCTTCTATCTATGTCTGCTTATATATGTGTGCGGGCGCAGCGTTTCATTGCCCAGAAACTTCTTTAGTAACCTGGTGGGTGACGGGATCCAGGCTCAATTCCAGCGACATTCCCGCACCGGGTTGCAGGCCACGCTCATCCTCCACGTGAATCACAGCAACGGAACTCGGGCCGCGACTCTCGATGCGGTAATCGTCACGCGGCCACCCCTTGGTGCGCCCGATGTACTCGACGACGGCGGCGTCCCTTCCGCCAGCCTCCGGCCGGATCTTCACCCAAAGCAGACCGGTCTGCCAGTTCCACATCATGGCGGGCGCCGACCAGCCGCGTCCCGATATGTATTGCTGCTCGTAGCGCCACAGCATCTCGAGGCTGGCGCCGGAGCGCTTTTTCCAGAACAGGCGGTAATATACGTAGCGCTTCCACCAGGGCGCCGGGCCGCCGATGATTCGGATATCGAACGGCGTCGGCCAGTTGATGAGGCTGTGGCGCACCGTGAAGGAGAGCGCGTCGCCAGGGTCGGGTACGAAGTCGATCTCGGGGCGTCCGGAGGAATCGATCGGATTGGTCCGCGGTCCCAAAGTGAAGGCCCCCTGCGCCGTTGTGAGAACCCCTCGATTCGCGGCGTCAGTGGTCACGCGCAGGTCGAAGCGCTGATTGTCCAGCGACCCGAAGAGCATCGAGAATTGCCCGACTACGAACCCACCGCCATCGTACTTCAGAGGTGTTACCGGCAGGGACGTAGCAGACCAGGGCAGCGCGCGATCGAACAGCAGCGTGATCTGCCTCCCGGCCACCAGCCACACCAGCAACAGCAACCCGAGACCAATCCACACCCGGGTCACCGGCTGCGCACCTCACAGCTGTACTTCGCGAGAATCTTGCCCACTTCTTCGGGTATTCCCATGCGGTCGAGATCCCCATTGAGGATTTCGGAGATCGGCTGGCCCAAGGCCAGTTGGTCCTTCCACGCTGCGCCGCGCTGCATCAGGAGCCATACCGCCCTCCGGTTCTTCTGATCTGCGGCCCAGCCCACCGGCCCTCTATTGCTATTCCGTAACATCAGGTTCGCTCCATGATCCGCCAGAATCGTCAGGAGTCTCCAAACGTTCAGGCAACCCATCATAGGACATCCCACCAAACCAGGGGCCGCTGGAATCCACGCGATTGGGATCCGCTTTGAGCAGGGTGGCGCGATCTGGAACGCCGGCGTGACCATCTTCAACGAAGAAGTTAGAGCGGTCCTAACCGCCGGGACCTCGTCGACCGAATGCGTCCGGATCGAACCTGCCGCCGACCCAATCCAGCTGCTCTTCGTGTTCCTCATCCTCTGGATCCGGGTCGCCTTCAGCAGGTTGTAGAAACTGGATATGCCGCCACAGTCGTCAGGCGGTCCGTGCCGTTCACCCCGCCAGACAGGTTCATGATCGCTGCCCGGAATGCTCCGGAGTCCTCGATCATCCGATCGCGCAGCGGGCCATCGGGAAGGGAGGTACAGCGGCACATTTTATCGGTAATTGCCGCAGTGCGGCAGGCGAGTGGCATGGATCGCGGACGGCACAGCAGTGAGCGGTAAGCCAGGTCGCGGAGATCCTTGCGGCATAGCGCGCCTGAGGCTCAGTCTTTCACCCGCGCCGCCACCCGTTCCACCCACCCATCGCCATCGCCCGCGAAGCCATGGGCTTCCTCGACGATCTCGCCATTGCGGATGATCCAGGTGCGCGGAATGGAGAAGTATGGCATCAGCTCTTCGGCAAAATTCTTCGCTGCCAGCGCCGGGAACCGATAGCCGTTCTCTTGCATGAACTGCTTGGCCGTCTCTGGGTTGTCATCCGTGTCGAAGGAGATGACCTGCACGTCCGTGCGGTCTTTCAAGCGCTCCGCTAGCTTCGCGAAGTGGGGTAGTTCGCTGCGGCATGGCGTGCACCAAGTCGCCCAGACGACCGCGATGGTGGTCTTCGCGAACCGTTCGACCGGCCACTCGTTGCCATCCAGGTCCTTAAGCGCGGTTTTGGGCAGCGCCCGATGGACGGCCCCGAATTCAGCAGGTGGAGGGCCGGGCTGTCTCCACGCAGGACGTGGAATGGCATCCACCCACGCCTGCCAGGCTTCGTCCGAGCGCCCGAGTTCCTTCCACAAACGCCGCTGCTCGGCCAGGAGCTTGTCCCTTACGTAGTCCCAGTGAATCAGCTCTTCGCGGTAATCGTTCAATGCCTCTTCTTTCCTGTTTACGCGTTCATCGATTTTCGCCATCCGGTCCCAGTAATCGCGGTAGGCCATGGCGTGCCACGAGAGAATGTTGTGACCCAGGTTTTCGTCGCGCGTGCCCTCGGGAACCTGCAGCCCCGCCAGAAACGAGGGAACCGGCACCAGCACGGACCGGGCCTTCCCAATCTGCCCTACTTTTTCGTAGTATTGCGACAGCGTCACCAGCGACGCGACATGCCAGGAGGCGTTCCGCATGCGTGCTTCGACGGTCCGCTCGTGATTCGGCGCCAGGTCGACCTCGAAGACATCTTCGGGATCATCGAACGTCTTGAGCACCTCTTCAATTAGCGCAGGCACGTGGTCTAGCAGGATGCCGCGGGTGACATACTCGCGCGCGATGTTCGCGATATAGGTTGCGCCCCCGGCGCGGTCGTCCGCGCGCGCGACCCGGATCACCTCTTCGGCGGCATTGGCGATCTCGTCCCGCGGTGCGTCGAGCATCTCCAGAGCGCTTAGCCTCTGCGAATAGCCTCCGATGCGCAGCGGCGCCTTGGCGATCCATTCCGCCGAGGCGTCGAGCGCCGCGTGTGCGTATTCCTGCTTCTTCTCCGGAGGGTCGCCCGATTTTGGATACGGGTGCGCTTCGCGCCACGCTCTCTCCGCTTCGAAGATATCGAATGGATGGGGCGGGGTCATTTCTTTCGCCAGCGGCTCGTCTCCAATCAGCTTCGCGCCGGCGGCAATGGTGGCCTGTGTGCCCTCGGTCCCGCGCAGCCGGTTCAGGTCCTCGTTCACTCGCTCTTTTTCGCCCGCTGCTTTCAGCCGGAACTCCGCGGCCCATACCGTCGGATAGAGGCGTAGTTCTCGCGGATCCGTCGACTTGTCGAGCAGGGTCCGCAGCCGCGCCGCCGGAGAATCGTCCCCAAGGTCGCCCAGATAACGATACGGCTCAACCCAGGCCGGGCAGGCCCGCGTCACCACGTCGAAGCTGGCTCTCAGTTTCGCGCGGTCGCGAAAGGCCGGGGAGCGATAGATTTCGAGCTGCGAATAGTGGACCCATGGATTATCCGAATCCTTCGCCAGGATCTCCGCATAAACCCGGAGCGCCTCTTTCGTGTCAAACCCAACAAGGCTGCGCGCGTACAGGTATTGGTTCTCCAGGCTGGGATCCGCCTCGAACCTGGCGCGGTACTTTTCGCGAATCGCGCTCTTCTCATAGACACGGCCATCGAGAAGCAGCCGGTTGCGCCAGAAATCGTCCAGGGGAGCGGGCGGATCGCATCGCTGCGCCCACGCCATCGCTGCAAACAGGAGAAGTACTGCAAACCGCACAGCCATGTCGTACCACCTCCAATCATCAGACGCCGCATGGGCACCAAACGTTCACCAGGAGTACCCTGAAAATGATGCGCAGGTCTTTGCTCGTCCTGATACGAAGTTCTGCTCCGCCTTTCTGGATGTACTTCGATCCAGCGGCAGACGACCACTGGCTCTGCCGCCGCGGAGTCCGAGTCTGAACGTTTTCGCGGAGCGCTGGGTGTGCTCGGCGCGGCAGGAATGCCTTTCCAAACTCATTGTGTTTGGAGAAGCTTCGTTACGCCGGGCGTTGAACGAATACCTCGATCATCATCATTTGAACGGAACCACCAGGGGTAAGGGCAACCTTCTCCTCTTCCCTTCTCCGGACGTACCGCCGAAATACACGACCGTTCGCTGTCGCGACCGACTCTGCGGCTTGGTCCGCGGGCTCGTAGTAAAGCCGGTGGTCACGGACAAATCGTTTCGTCAGGAGAAGAAGCAATGCCGAACGGAAAAACCCGAGAGGGGTGAGAAGAACAGGCTCTTGCCGACTCCGACAGGCTGCCCCTCCTCTTCCGATACCTGCCACGATTTTCGCTTGGCTGGTTTCCGCCGACCCGCGGAAGTGGGGCACGATTCCGTTGACGCATACTCAGTCTGACTATGCCGAACTAGATGACGTGAAATTCTAGTGGAATACGGAGACACTATTGCTTCTCCTGGTTGCCATGCGCGTTATTTCTTAGAGTCTTTCTTGCCCTCCGGATCTTCGGAGTAAATGGTGATGAACTTTTCTTTCTCCTGCTCCCGGTCGTTATACGCGATGCCCTTTTCCATCCACTCCGGCTTGGCGGAATCCTTCAAAAGGTGGTCGAAGAACTGTTGCATTCGCACCGTGTAGTCCTTCTGATTCGGACGCCGGTTCAGGTGATGGGGCTCGCCATTGTAGTTGAACAGGTAAGCCTCTTTACCGAGCCTGCGCATGGAGAGGAAGAGTTCGATGCCCTGATACCACGGCACGGCATCGTCGGCATCATTGTGCAGGATGAGTAGCGGCGTGGTGATCCGGTTCACCATGAAGATGGGCGAATTCTCGATGTACTGCAAGGGCGACTCCCAGATGGAACCGCCGATCCGGCTCTGCGTTTTCTCGTATTGGAACTGACGCGGCAAACCACTGCCCCATCGAATGCCGTCGTACGCGCTAATCATATTCGCCACCGGCGCTCCGGCTTCCGCTGCGTGGAACAAATTGGTCTGCGTAACCAGATACGCCGTCTGGTAGCCGCCCCAACTGTGGCCCTGGATCCCGATCGCGTTGCGATTCACGAAGCCCTTGTCGACTACTGCCTGCACCGCCGGCAGCACACATTTCAGGGCGCTCTGCCCTGGATGGCCGGTGGTATAGACGATATCGGGAGTCAGCACCAGATAGCCGTTGCTCACATAGTAAGAAAGATTGATCGAGTGCCCGGGCGCGGGCCGCACGAAGTTGTGAACGTTCTGGGTGAGACGCTCATACAAGTACACCAGCATGGGATATTTTCTCGAAGGGTCGAAGTTCTCCGGCTTGTAGAGCGCTGCCTGAAGCTCGACACCATCCGCGTTTCGATACTTGATCAACTCTCCCGTTCCCCACACGAGTGCAGACTGTTGGGGATTGGCATCCGTCACCTTTTTCAACTGACGGAACGAGGAATCGGTGATATGCAGATCAGGCTGATCGTGAAAGGTGGTGGCCGTCACCAGGAGTACGTCCGCATCCTTGGCCCTGCCTACCGTGCGATAACTCTTTGGACCCATCAGCAGCTTTTGGGGCTGTCCACGTTCGAGGCCGGCGAGGGAGTAGAATCCCGTGTCTCTGGTTTCGAGATTCTCCACGCGGAACAGAAGCGGCTTCGAGGGATCGACGCCGCGGTCCTCCTCCCCCGACTCGTCCGCACGCACCAGGCGGAACTGCAGGTTGGCTGCCCGGCCCTCGGTAAGCTTCCTGGAAGTGGACCCGTCGGCGGCAACTGCCCAAACGTCGAAACGATCGTAGAGCAAGGCCCATTTGCCGTCCTTCGTCCAGCCGGCCATGCCGTAGCCCTGCGGTTCGTCGGGGGTATCGTGGTCTTCATTGAAAAATGCCGGCCCCAGATTGCCGGTGAGATTCACGCTCTTCCCGTCGGGCGCCTGAATCGACCACCACTGTTTGTCTCGGAAAGACAGCAAGTGTTTGGAGTCGGGCGCCCACGGTGATCCACCGCCTCTGCCGCCCCGGCCTCCTCCACCGCCGCCGCGCTGCTTTTGCGAAACCAGCTTTCGCGCGCCGGTCACCGTATCGACGATGTAGAGGTCGCTGAAATTGCCATCGTAGTCGACCATCTGGCGATAGGTGCGATCGTCGGTGCCCAGGGCATACCTTCCGTCGCTCGGGACCAGCCCGGCCATAGTGGGATCGGCGAGTTGCAGGAACCTCCGGTTCGAAATGTCCCATACCGCCAAGTAGGACCGCGTGCGATCCTGCGCTGCGCGTACCTTCTGCATCGGCTGGACGTAGTCGTCTTTCCAGTTCCAAAGATCCGCGACGGCTTTGTCGGACGCGCCGGCCCGGCCGGCGGGAGCAGGGGCGGCAGCGGGCGGTTCGGCATTCGCGGCGGCGACCAGATCCGCCGGCGCACAGCTCAGGAAGAGGCGCGCTCCATCTCGCGAAAAGGCCAGGGTTCCGCGATCGGCGATGGCGAAGCCGGCGTGAAAACCGGGAGTCGTGTCACCGACGATTTCAACCGGCGCAACGGCCTTGCGGTCCCACAGATACAGCTTGACTTTGGCGGTCTTGGCGGCAGCGTCGTCGCGATCGCTCAGGAATGCGGCGTTGTGCTGTGCAAAGTCCCAGGTGATCTTGGTATAGCGCCCTTTCCCCTTGAGAAGGGCGGTGGCGGCTGCGTCGCTGCCGGGTATTGCCGCGTAAACGCCGTTGCTCTCCTCTTTCAGCGAGGCGACTGCGAAAAGCAATGTCTTCGCATCTTTGCTGATCGAATACTCGGCGGCGTCTTCGAACTTGAGTTCTTTGCCGGTGCGAAGGTCGCGGACCATCAGGTCGGAACCGAACTGTTTACCGGCCCGGCCACCGGCGGCGCCGCGTCCTGCGCCGGCCCGCTGGTCGGTGGCGCCGTCATTCTGATTCCCTGCCGGAGTACTAACAGGCGCGGGACCCTGGCCGGGCTTCGGCCCCTTCAGATACGCCACGAAACTCTCGCCGGCCTCCGGAAGCTGGAAGCTCGCGACATCGGGAACCCGCGATGCCGACATCGCCGCCACGTCCACAATCAGCATGGCGTTCTTCGGCATCTCCTCCGGCCGCTTGCGCTCTTTCACGGCCAGGTCGGTCTCGGCCTTGCCGGGAAATGCGGCCGCAACGACGAACCGATTGTCGTAGCTGAACGCGATCCGGGTCCGCGCTCCGGGCGTCAGGTCGGGAGGCGGTCCTTCCGGGTCGGCGCTTTCCCGCACGGGCGGTGGAGTGCCGGCGTTCTCCCGCACCTCCTTGCCCGTCGCGAGGTTTCGCACGACGAGTTGGCCGTCACCCTCCTCCGGGAACAATGCATAGGCGAGAAACTTGCCGTCGCGTGAAAGCACGGGGCTTTGAATCACGCGCCACGAATCGTAGTCGCGATGATTCAACGGACGTTTTGCGGCAGTCTGCGCGATGGCCGCAGCCGCAATCGTCAGTAGGGGCAGACTGAGCAGGAACAGCCGGCGACGCAACAGTCTCGCACTATGGATCTTTTTCATCAAAACCTCCCGGGGATAGATGTTGTTTTCGACTACCAATTCAGCCGCGCGCCCAAAACGATAATACGGCCGCCGCCCACGCCACCCGTGATGCGGCCGAACGTGGCCGAGTCAATATTACTATCAATCGTAGATCCCGAAAAATCCGGATGATTGGCCGCATTCAGCCAGTCCGTGCGGATTTCGACTCCGAAGCGTTCGTTGACTTTGAATTGCTTGGTCAGCGCGGCATCCACGTTGAATAAACGCGGGCCGGTCAGGAACGTTTGGGCCAGGCTGCCCAAAGTACCCGGCAGCGGATTCTGAAGAACGACGCCGCCCGGTCCCTGCTGGGCGAACAGCGTACTCTGCGCCGCCAGCGCGGGCGTCAGTTTGGCGATGCTCGGATCGACGATCTGCGTGAAGCCGCACAAGAAGCAGGCGCCCCGTCCATCGAACTGAAGTGCGCCGGTGCTCTTGGGAAGCACACCCACCACGTCCGGCGTGCTGCCGGTAGTGGACTTGGTGTAGGTGGAAACGGGCGCGTTTACCGTAAATGGACGGCCCGACGTTGCCGTCAGGATAGCGCTCGCCTTCCAGCCGCCGAGTATGCCGTCCAGGATCCGGTTGGAATTGCGCATCAATGCCCTGCCCCGGCCCACGGGCAATTCCCA
>JAOAPT010000150.1 GCA_025463045.1 Candidatus Solibacter sp. | reverse complement strand
ATATTCGCGCTTGAATGTCCCCGCCGCCAGGTGCTCGACAGCGTCTCGTCTCCGATCACCCGCCGCGTCTACAATCTCGGGCTCGACCAGTTCTTCGAGTGGCACGAGCGCGAAACACGCCCGGCTTCACCAAGGCGACGTTGAGCGCGTGGCGCGTTGCGCTGGAGGCCCGCGGGCTTGGCGCCGTCTCCGTCGCCGTCTCCATCAACGCGCGAATCACTGCCGTGCGTAAGTTGGCTGTCGAGGAACTCGCCAACGTGATCGCGCCTGAACGCACCCGATGTGGCCACAACCAAGGGTCTGCGCGATCGTCCGACCTTAGCGGTGCTCTTGGGTTGCGGGCTGCGGCGGTCGGAAGCAGCGGGCTGGACGATCGTGCATCGTGGATCTCGTTGGCAAGCACGGCCGCATACGGTCAATTCCGATGCCGAGGTGCGTGAAGGTGGCGATCGATGCGTGGACTTCCGCCGCTGGCGTTACTGACTAATCTGTATTCCGCCCCGTGAATCGCGGCGGCGATTCCCAGGGCGCTGGCGAACGAAAACCTGCATATCAGCCGCTGACCGAACTGAGGCTTGAGCAGCGGCACAACCGAGGATGCCCGGCCTCGTATTCTTTCGCGGCGTTCAGAAATCGAAGTAGTAGATGGAAAGCCCACCGCACAGCGCCGATGACGGAGAACAGAAGCTGAAATAGCCGAGGTCCAGGCCCGGCGCCTTGAAGCGATTCTGAGCGGAGGATCCCGCGGCAATCAGTGCGACGATATCGGTGGGACTGCTGGGCAGGCTCGAAAGCACATACGCCGGCACTGCAAATTGTCCGGCACTCGCTCGCTCTACACACGAGAAACTTGTCCTCACACCCGCGAGCGATTGCGCGGAGCCCTGGACCACCACATAACCCGCCGGGTCGCCGCCGCGCCAGTTCACGATCGTTCCCGCCGTGGACTGTTGGACGGTGGACGTCAGCTCGGCCGGAAAGGTAATCGTCGCATGCAACGGCCCCACGTCGACCCCACCCGGAGCGCTATCCACCGTGTATGTCCCCGGTTCCAGAAATTGCACCAGAGTGCCGGTGGCAAATGTCTCGCTATACATCCCCCCATAACGTTGCAGGATCTGCCTGCTCCCCTTCGGACCGGTCACGTTCAGAACGCGGCCGGCATCCAACCCCACTAGCGGAATCGCTGGTCCGCCGGAAACCGATGGCGTCACCGGATTCACCATGCAGGAACCCGGCGAGGGCAGGCCCAGCGAGACTTGGCTGGCCAGCCAAGTCAGGCCTGTTTGGTAAAACTGCCCTACGCCCGTTTCCGTGACGAAGTCGGATTTCGAGGCGCTCAGCACAATCGAGCCAATACGAAGGCTGCCCCCCGCTTGCAACAGATCCAACATCGAGCCTGAGATCCCACTGAGGTCCGTACAATCGCCGCCCTCGGCGCCGCCGACCGAGATGGTGGTGAAGTTGCTCGCCACATTGTCGATTTGCACCACCAGCGGCACATAGCAGCCGCTTACGCCAGGCGGCACTTCGAAGACAATCTGGTCGACTCCCGAGCAGCAGCCGGAGCGTCCCTTGTAACGCACCGTCGCCGGTTTGCCGCCCACCAGAACCTGCAGGTTGATATTGAGATCGCGGGGGAGGGGCACGGCAGCGTCATTGTCGGGGATTGGACCCAGGCCCGTAGCCCACAGAGTGACGACTTGGCCCGGCCGGGCAGGCCGGCTCAGCGTATTGCGCGGCTGGTCGGCGGTCGAGTTGAAGTTCTGCGCCAGGGCCGGCCCGCTGCCTGCCTGGTTCTGGGCAAGCACACCGGGCGAGCTTCTCACGACACGAAAAGCCCCCGCCTGACCCGCATGGCCGTTGTAAGTCACCTCCATAAGTCCGATACCCTCAGGTGTGCCGGAGGGTAGGACCGCCGCCACCTGCGCGGCCGATACATACACCAGCAGCGCATCCACGGTCGTCGCACCCACGGTGACCCGGATGGATGTGCCGCCCAGGGTCGCCGGCAGCGGGAAGCCGGTGGCCTGCCGCAAATTTCCAGGCCCCAACTCCGTGCCGAAGACCACGAATATCGAGCCTTGTGCAATCCCGGAGTTCGGCATTCCGGGCTGGGCGTAGCTGGCGGCGTTAAGAATGGCGCGGATCTGGGGGGCCGCCCCCGAGGGCAGCGAAAGCAGCGCGCACAAGCCGGCTAGCCTCAGAAGCCTCCTGACAGAGTCTCCGATCATAACTGGCCTCCCAATGAAGGCGAGCCTCCGACGGTGTACTTCACATCCGCGGAGGCCACCTGTTTTCCATCGATGATGAGCCTCAGGGTTGTCACCTGATCGCGCGCGCACAGCGTTCGCACCGGGACGTAGGCGGCAAAAACGGACAACGCGCTGTTGCTCGATTCGTCGATGACGAACGTCGCACCGCGCTGCGCCTGTCCCTGAACCCGCAGCAGCCCGATGTCGCTGCCGGCGACCGGCGTATTGGGCAATGGCAGCAACTGGAGAGCCTGGAGCTCCTGCGGCGAAACTCGGGAGAGTGGGATGATGTTACCGGGAAACGGAATTGCGGACATTGCGCCCGAACCTGCCGCCAGACACGTAAAAAGATCGAGCCTCCGGTCGGGGCTGCTGGAAAAATCGAAGTTCCTGGAGGCGACGGTGGGAACGGGCAGCAGTCCCTCGACCGAGCCGTTGGCTGGATCGATCGTGATTGTCGCGCTTGCCGATCCTTCGGTGACCACCGCAATGGCGAATGGTCCGGCCGCGGTGCCAATGTCCATGCGCGCAGTGAATCGCACCACCAGAAGATATGGTGTCCAGCCGACGCCATCCTGCGCCGCCGGATACACCGCCTGGATGGTACCGCTGGCGTTGGTCACGTTCTGGCCCGCTCGCAAAGGGAGTTGCACGGTGTTGCTCAGCTTCCCGCCCGATCGCAGGTACAGCCGGTCGCTCGCCAGAAATTGCGGAGTTACATTGATCTGGTATACGCCCGCCATTCCCGGAGCCAGCCCCGCATAGGCCACCGGAGCGGGAAGCGCATAGTCTCCGGCGAAGACCTCGGGGATGCTGATCACGCGATTGAGAGGCTCCTGCGTTGCTCCCGGGTTGCCGCTCACGACTGGCGGATCGGTCGGGCCGAGCCCCGTTGCGTAGAGTATCAGCGGCTGTCCAGGCGCGACCGCATCGGCCGGTTGAAAATTCGGAGTGAGGGCCAGCACCGGTCCTTTTCCGCTCGAGTCGCGGGTGAAGAGGCCTGGCCCGGACGCCGCGGGCCTCACCAGAAACGGCTGACTCCTGCCTTCCGCCGTCGTCACTATCAGGGACAGCGTATCGCCCAGGGCCTCGAAGGGTAACTGGGCATTGATCTGTGTCGGCGAGACGAAGTAGAGCGGCGCCGCCAATTCGAGGTCGCCCACGAGAACCGTCGCGTCTTCAAGCTTTCTCGGAAGCGGTACCGAGTTAGCGCTGGCCGGGGCGCGAGCCAGCTTGGTGCCGAAAATGGAAATCAGACATCCGCGCGGCACCGTCGCATCGAAAGAAGCCGCGTTCACCACGGCCGTAATAGTGGGTTGCGACACGCCTGGCTCAGAAGTGGAAGCCACGATGCCAAGAATTACCAACCAGCGAACGGTGCATGCTCGCACGGGTCCTCCTTAATTCTTTCATCCGGTATATCACAGTATTCAACCCGGATAAATCATAGGAAACCGAGGTTCGGCATTTAGAAGACGGAGTGGCTTCGATTTCCGTCTATAAGTCGACTTGTCGGGATCGATCCAGCCGAGTTCCGGGCTGCAGGTCTCCGGAAGGGGATCGGGGAGTCGCGCGCCTGCAAGTCTGCGGCGCACCCGTTTGTCAGCCCCGGGCGGCCTCCTTTTCCGGGAGATCGTAGACGAGCCCTGCCCGCCGGGGATCGCGATCACCCGTGAAGTGCAACAATACTCCCAAATTAAATAGGCCTCGTCAGAGGAATCTGTGGGTCACGGATAGGGTGGCATGGCGGCAGGCTCGGCTGTCGAACCAGATGCCGATAGTGAGTGTGATCTCGCGCGGAACGGTCAGGGCACCAGACCCGCGTGCTGTGTGACAACTTGGCTGTTTAGCGATCTGCACTTCAATGCAGCGCGCCTGAACACCTCTCAAGATCGGGCCGCAAGTGTTCGCACAGTGAGCGCGGCGATTCGATGCGTCTCCAAATCGTAAGGTTCATTGCCGGCAGGTCACCTTTCGCTGGGTGGCTCAGGACGAGGGCGAAGTTTTCGTAGACCGCGAACGAATCGGTTCCGGTCTCAGCGGTTGTTGACCGCGCGCCGGAGACAGCGGCAATCAATTGGTCCGGAGTTGGAATACCTAAATCGCGGAGCACCGGAAGAAAATCCGTGGCATTGGCTGGAACGCCGTCGTTGCCTGGAATGGAGACCGCCAGCCCTGCCAGATAAGGGACTTTTTGAGGCCCAGATCTGGAATAGAGAATGATGGAAGTGCCACGTGGAATGGAAAAGCTCCACGATTCATAGCCGCCTTCCTCAACGCGTCCCGGCGAACGCAGGCTCGCGTTTTGTTCGAGGTAATGGCTGACGGATGCCAGACTTGGAAGCCGCGGAAGGCTCACGGCCTCCAGAAAATCCAGCGGAT
>JAOAPT010000185.1 GCA_025463045.1 Candidatus Solibacter sp. | reverse complement strand
TGGTGCGGAAGAGGTGCGGAATCGCCAGCGGACCGCCGAAGGTGAAGCCGAAGCGCAGGTGATTGTCAGCGGCCTTCGGCGTGTCCTGCCCGGTGAGCGAAAAATTACGCGCGTTGAGGGCGGAGTTATCGACGATCGTGTTGAGATCTCCGCGGTATGCCGACCCCGGACCTTTACGCGCATTTCCGATGGCGCGCCGTTCGATGCCGTTGCTGACGCTGCCGTTGACGAGCAGCGCGTCGCCTGCCGCCGGAGCGGCTTCGTCGATTCCGCCGGGAGCGGGTGGTTCGGGCGGCGCGGCGCCCGCGGAGGCATTCACATCGGCGCGCTGGAAGCCAGTCTTGGCATTCGATGCCGGAGTGGCGGAGGCCGTCTTCGAGCCCTTTTTGCCATTGGCCGGCTTGTCGTTTTTCGGAAGGATGGAGGGCGCCGCGGCCGGAGTGGAGGTAGCGGCGGAAGCGGTCGCCGCAGGGGTTGTCGCCGAAGGACTGGGAGACGGAGCTGGCGGCGGCGCGAAGGCCTTAATCTCGTCCAGCGGGAGCAGTTTCAGCTCCCATTCCGGGCTCGGCGCATTCGGTGCGATCGCCACCTCCTGCTTGATGGGGGTGAAGCAGAGCATCTCTACCTGGAAATTCCAGACCCCGTCCGGCAGATCGGCGAACGAATAGGCGCCCGACTGGTCGGTCACGGCAATGAGTTTCTTTTCTCCCTGGACGGCGGTGACGGTGGCGCCGGGGACCGGCAAGCCCCCGAATTTCACCACGCCGCGATGCTCCGAGGCTGACAGCAGGGATACCGCCAGCCAGGCCGTCGTCAGGTATTTGAGGTATTTGAGGTATTTGTAAGATCGCTTGAATTCCATCGAATAATCCACTTCAGTCAACAGACGGTCAAAGAGCACAGTCGATAGTGAGAAACGGGGACCTTCTATGATACTCCCGAACTACCCCTGGCCGTTGCATACACATATTACGCATGGACCCGGTCCCTTTGTTCAATAAGACGTTCGGCCGGGACTATCCTTAACAGGGATTTTGAGTTACCCGCAGGATCGGGAGGGTATTCGTCAGCAGGTACGAGGTTTGGCGCCGTCCGGGAAGCACCGGTAAGTCGAATTTCGTTCGGGCGACAGGCGCGCGGCATGCAGTAACTCACATTACGCATGCTCGGGCCTGATCCGCGCCTCATCCTGCTTAGAAACCACGGAGTGCGCAAAGTTCCAATCAATTTTGGGTCGGCGATTTCTCGGCGCTATCCACCACCACAATGTCGACGGGGCCCTTGCGCGAGTCGAGCTTGAGGCCGAGCTGTTCCTGGAGCGCGGCGAAGAGCCCCGGTGCGGCGGGCGTATCTGCATTGTCCGGAGGACGTTCGCCGGGCGGCGGGCCGCCGGCAACCCGCACGCCACCCGGCATTCCGCCTTCCCGCTCATCGGGCATCCATTCCAGTTTCAAGTCGAACACGCCGGTCAATTCAGTCTGGTCGATCACCGGCCGGTCGAGCAATCGGGAGAGCATTCCGACCAGGCCGTCCAGCGTCACCTTACCCTGGATCTGGCGGCCTTTCATGCCCATTTGCATGCGCAAGCCGCCGGGCTCGCCATCCGTCTTCTGCAATTTGCTCCCACCCTTACCGACGATCAAGGCGTAGATCGGCAAGGTCTTTTGTTCGCGATGGACGGTGAGTTTGAAGCGCTCGGCGAGCAGCGTCTGCAGCATCTTCGGTACGTCTTCCTGTTTGGCGCCGTCGGGAAGCTTGGCAACAACGTCGAAGCGTTCCGAATCCAGCCAGTCGGGTCCGGTGACCTGGTAGCTCTTGATCGAGTAAGCGCGCTCGATCAGATTCTTCACGCTGACAAAAGTGTAGTTGACCCGGCCGGGATCGCCGCCCATGGAAATCTGAAAGCGGCCCGGCGCTTGCGGCGCGGCAGGCTTCACCGACGCGACTTCGAAGGCCATGGGGCCCTCGGCGCAGTTCGCTACAGGCGTCAGAGCGAAAAGGCTCACGCCTAAAATCACACGTATCATTATCACCCGTATCATCGATGTCTCCCTACGTTCTTCTCCATAACGTCGGAGGCTGGAAATTTATGACAGAAATCGTCTTAGTTTTCGACCGGTACTTTCGATGCGCGATCGATGACGAGGATTTCGATCTGGCTCTTCGTGGGCACGAGGCGGAGTCCGAGTGAGCCGCGCAACGCGTCGGAGAGGGAACCGCCGGCCGGGGCGTCCGCGGCTTCCTTGGCGGCAACACGCTCCCGCTCCATCGCGAGCTTCATGCCAATGATGGAATTCGCTTCGCGATCATCGGGCGCCCATTCGAGATTGATATCGTAAAGACCGGAGGCTCCGGTTGCATCGATCACGGGGTGATCCACCAAGCTGGACAGGCTGGCAGCGAGAGCGGAAAACGCCTCGGCGCGATGGAGATGCCGCGCTCGGTCTTGGCTTCGCGCAGATCGCGATCGATGCTGAGCAGCTTGCACTGCAGCGCAGTGATTGAAGCGGTCGAGCTTGCGGTGGATTTGAGCTGTTTCTTCTTGGCTTCGAGGGAGTCGAGATCCTCTTTCCTTGGGGCTCGAGCTCCTTGCGGAAATCGTCGGTAGTTTTGCGCGGGAGGTCGAGCGAAGTGAAGGCCGCGACGATTTGGAGAGAGGGTTGCTTGACGAGACCGGCGAGGGCGGGCGGGGCCGCGGCGGGATGAGCCGAAGCGGTCAGCATCCCGAATGCGACGATCCACGCTCCGCGCCGCATGGACTTACAATGAAGCGGAAATCATGAAACTCTCGCGCCGCAATTTTATCGCGACCGGCGCCGCTCTTTCACAGTTTAGAGCGCCGCTATTTGGAGCGCCACAAAGCTCCCGTGCCGGACTTGCCTGGTATCAAAAGATGCGACGGTGCGGCCAGGTCAACTTCAACGAACTGGACCCCGGAAAACTCGACATCGGGCAGTGGGTGGACTACTGGGCGAGTCTGAAACTGGACGCGCTGCTGCTCAATGCGGGCGGCATCATGGCGTTCTATCCGACGAAGATTCCGTATCATCATCGCAGCCAATCGCTGGGCAACGGCGATCTGTTCGGAGACTTCACGAAGGCGGCGAAGGCTCGCGGCATGCGCGTTGTCGCGAGGCTGGACTGTAATCTGGCGTACGAAGAAGCGCTGCAGGCACGGCCGGAATGGTTCCAGCGCACGGCCGACGGACAGCCGGTGAAGCACAGCGAATCGCCATGGCTTTATCACACCTGCATGTTCACGAGCTACTTCACGGAGCAGATGCCGGCGATCATCCGCGAGGTGAACGCGCTGTACGACGTCGACGGGTTTTTCACGAACGGCTGGCCGGGCACGGGACGTCCGGCAGCCTGTTATTGCGAGGCGTGCAAGCGGCTGGCGGAGCGGCGGACGCCGGCGTTCGCGGAGCAGCACATAGTGCGGGTGCTCGAGGTGTGGAAGCAGTGGGACAACGCGGCGAAGGAGAAGAAGCTCGACAGCGTGTACGTCGGCAATTTGGGAGGCGGGATCCGCGCGACGACGGATATGCGGCGGATCGCGTCGGTGGCGGGCTGGTTCAACGCCGACCATCAGGGGCGCAGCGGGACGACGCCGATTTGGGATTGCGCGCAGCAGGGGCGGGTGGCGCAAGCGGTGATGAAGGGGCGGACGATTACGAACGTCACCGGCAGCTATGCGAATGCGAAGCCGTTGTGGCGGCACACCGCGAAGGCTCCGGCGGAAGCGACGATGTGGATGGCGCAGACGACGGCGAGCGGCATGGTGCCGTGGTATCACTGGCTGGGCGGCACGCCGGAAGATCAGCGCTGGCGCGCGCCCGGACGCGATTTCTTCCAGTGGATCGCGAAGTACGAACCGCACTTCGTGAATCGCAAGCCGCTGGCGAGCGTCGCGGTGGTGTTCAGTCAGCGGATGAATTCGCTGTATACGCCGCCGGGCGGCGGAGAGGCGACGGACTTTTTGGAGGGCATGTATTACGCGCTGCTCGAAGGCAGATTCCTGTTCGACTTCGTGCATGAAGACGACCTGGATGCGAAGTCGCTGAAGAAGTACGCGGCGGTGATTCTGCCGAATGTCGCACTGTTGAGCGACGCGCAGTGCGAGCAATTGCGGAGTTACGCGCGAGGCGGCGGGGGGTTGATCGCGACATTCGAGACGGCGCGCTACGACCTGGCGGGCAAGCGCCGCAGCGAGCTCGGACTGGCGGATGTTTTCGGCGCGAGTGTCGCGGGCGAAGTGGCGGGGCCGAAAGGCAATTCGTATTACGCGCGGATCGAGCAGCGGCACGCCATCCTGGCGGGCTTCGAAGAGACGAACGTCCTGCCGGGCGCGGAGTATCGCTTGCCGGTGAAGACGCGGCTGCCGCAGGCGATGACCGTGGTGGCGCCGTATCCCGCGTTTCCGCCGGAGATGGTGTACACGCGTACGCCGAAGACGGACGAGCCGGCGATCGTGATTTCGGAAGAGGGGATGAGCCGGCGGGTGTGGCTGCCGGGCGATGTGGAGCGCAGCTTTTGGAAGAGCGGCGACGGCGACTTGAGTAAGCTGCTGCAGCAGGCGATTCGTTGGGTGGCGCGCGATCGGAGCCCTGCGCACGTAACGGGCGACGGCCTCGTGGAGTTGTTCGGATGGGAGACGGAGCCCGGATACGCGATCCACATTTTGAATTACACGAACCCGAATTTCGCGCGGGGGTGGTTCCGCGAGACGTACCCCCTGGGCGCGCAGACGGTGCGGATAGAATTGCCTGAGGGCGTGAAGGTCCGCAAGGTGACGGCGCTGCGCGCGGGGGCGGACGTGAAGCATAAGGTGAATGGGCAGACGCTGGAATTCACGCTGCCCGGAGTGGCGGATTACGAGGTTGCGGCGGTGACGAAGGGGTAGTCACGGGGTCACGGGCAAGGTCTTCCGGATAGGCGTTTGTTTGTCGGGTAGCAGCGATGGCTGAAGAACCGCGACGGTAAGTAATGTAGCGGTGGTCACGCGAGGAGGACCAGCGCTTCATTGAAGAACACACACCAATCGGAGCCGCGACGGTTACGGAGCGGTGGTCACGCGTGACCGGCCGGGAACATAGGTAACAGTTTTATCCGAGAACATGGGTGACAGTTTTCGGATGTCTGTTTTGAGTTCTTCAGTGATTATAGGAGCAGTCGTAGCGCCTGTGGGAATGTGGTAATCGCGG
>JAOAPT010000135.1 GCA_025463045.1 Candidatus Solibacter sp. | reverse complement strand
ACACAAGCCTCCGACCAGCGTACAAAAGAATCAGCATCACTTAATTCCTTAGTTGTGGAGGCTGGCCGTTGGCGCGAAAGAAATCTCCAAACCTTACCGAAGCCGAACTCCGTCTGATGGACGTCGTGTGGGACAAAGGCGAAGCCACCGTCTCCGAGATCGCCGAGGCGTTGCCGCGCGAACTCGGGCTCGCGTACAACACCGTCCTCACTACCATGCGCATTTTGGAGGAAAAGGGCTTCCTTCGCCACACGAAATCCAAGGAAGGCCGCGCCTTCGTCTACCGGCCGGTCGTCGGCCGCGATGAGGCCAGCCGCACCGCCGTCCGTTATCTGGTCAGCCGCTTCTTCCGCAATTCACCCGAACTCCTGGTACTCAATCTGCTCGAAGACGAAGAGCTCAGCGGCAAGGAACTGCGCCGCATCCGCGCTCTTCTCGCAGGGGAGGAAGCATGAACGCAATCCTCGAAGTCTTCCTGAATACCTTCTGGCAGGCCGCCGCCGTGGCCCTTGTGGTCTGGGTCGGATTGCGCGCGATGCCGCGTGTCAATGCCGCGACCCGCGGCGCCATCTGGTGGAGCGTGCTCGCGCTCGTGCTGCTGCTGCCCGTCATCCGCATCGTGCGCGTCCGGCCGCGCCCCGCGCCTGTGCGGTCCGTCGTCTACGTGAAACCCGTCGCCCCCGTACCGCAGTCGCGGAGCATGCCATCCGCCCCCGCCCCGCCGGTCCGCGTCCGCGCCGGATCCTGGCCCGCGTTCTTCCTGGCGCTCTGGGGCGCGGTCTGCCTCGCGCAGTTCGTCCGCCTTGCGATCAGTTTCCGCCACCTGCGCCGCCTCAAACGCGACGCGCTGCCCGCCGCTCCCGAGCAGCGCGCCAACCTCGCTGGCTGGCTGCCTGCCTACGGAGTCCGCCGTCCGGTCCGCCTGCTGGTCTCGCGCGATATCCCGGTGCCGGTCGCGGTCGGCTTCCTGCGTCCCGCCGTCCTGCTGCCCGAATCGCTGCTCTCCGAACTCACGCCTCAGGAACTCGATCACGTCCTGCTGCACGAGCTCGCGCACCTGGCCCGGCGCGACGATTGGGCCAACCTCTTCGCGCGCATTGCCTGGGCGCTGCTCGCGCTGCATCCGGTGGCGGCCTTCGCGCTCCGCCAGATCGATCGTGAGCGCGAACTCGCCTGCGACGATTGGGTGGTCTCCGCGACAGGAGCCGCGCGTCCCTACGCCGCCAGCCTCGCGCGTCTCTTCGAACTCTGTTCGTCGCAGCGCGGCATTCTGCTGGCCAGCGGAATCTCCGACGGCGGATCGCAACTAGGCGATCGCATCGCCCTGCTGCTCCGCCGCGGACGCGAATTCACTCCACGCGCTAGCGCCCTTCGCGTTTCGCTGTGCACGGGCGGGCTCCTGATGTTCGTGCTTGCCGCATCGTGCGCTCCCGCCTGGATGGCCTTCGCGCAGGCTCCTGTCCGCGTCGCGCGTCGGAGCGCGGGCCCTCCGCCAGCCCCCGCGCCTCAACGAAATTCGCTGCTTGCCACGCTCGTCGCCAATGGATACGGTGACCTCTCCGTCGACGAAATTGTCAGCCTCAAGAACAACGGCGTGACGCCGGAGTTCATCGCCGGCGTGGCGCAATCCGGCATCGGCAAGCTGCTGCCAAGCATGCTGATCGCCCTCAAGCAGCAGGGCGTCAGGCCGGAATACGTGCACGATATCCTGGCACTCGGTTTCGGTCCGTACAGCATCCATCAGTTCATCGAGTTCAAGAATCAGGGTGTCCCGATCGAGCTGTTCGCCGCCCTCAAAGAGTACGGCCTGCTGAAAGCCGACCCCAACGAAATCCGCGAAGCGAAAATTCACGGCGTCGGCGCCTCCAGTTTGCGGGAGGCCAAACAGTACAGCTCGAATCTGAACCTCAAGCAGATCATCCGCCTCAAACAGGCTGGAGTCATCTAGGAGCCGCCATGAAACTATCCTCCGAGACTTGGATCGTCATCGCCGCTGTCTTGCTCGCCGCGCTGCTCGCCGGACAGCAGAGGCGCGACGAGTGGAAATTAACCCGCGGCGGCGCGCCCGACACCGTCCACTTCCGCATCGAACATTCGTCCAAGGGCAGCAAGTGGTCGCAGTCTAACGACGTCCCCCTGGCCAACTTTCACGGGATGAACACGTCCCAGAGCGGAACCGCGAAATTCGAGTACATAGAGGACGCCGGCACGCTGCTCTGCCAGGGCCGATTCTCTTTTGGCGCGGGCTCCGGCACCTACGCCTTCCAGCCAAGTCCGAAATTCGCCAGGGGTCTAACCGACCTCGGCTATGACCTGCCCAGCGAGGGGCAATCCTTCAGTCTGCTGCTGAACCACGTCACGCTGGATTTCGCGCGCGGCGTTCGCGATGCCGGCGTGAGGGCCACCACCTCGCAGCTCATCGAGCTCCGCACGCACGGCATCACGCTGCCTTACATACGCGAAACCCAAAATGCCGGCTACACGACGTTCAGCGCAGCCGACTTCATCGAGATGAAGATCCATGGGGTCTCCACCGATTTCCTGCGTGCTCTCAAACACGCGGGCTACGAGCTTCCGGCGCGCCAGATTACCGAACTGCAGATACATGGCGTCAACGCCGACTACATGCGCGACCTGAATATCTACGGCCTGCGGCCTCGTGCGACGGATATCGTGCAAATGAAAATCCACGGGATCACGCCGGACTACCTCAAATCGCTGAAGGACGCCGGCTATGGCGATCTCTCCTCCAACCAGATCGCCGAGCTGAAGAATAACGGGCTCGATGCGAAATTCATTTTGGAGGCGAAGGATCTCGGCTATGACTTCACCTCCCGTGAACTGGTCGAGTTGAAAGTTCACGGAGTCTCCGCCGAATACCTGCGCCATCTCCGCGAGTCCGGGATGCGCAACCTCTCCGCCCAGCAGATCACGAAGCTGAAAATCCACGGCGTCGAGTAAGGTATGCTGCTCTTTAATGCGACTTGCGCTCTGCGTGTTGTTTGCCGGCCTGCCCCTGTTCGCCCAGGTCGATCTCGACTTTCTGAATCACAACCGTCCGGTCCTCGACGCCCACAACTGCTATCCCTATAAAGGCGAGTGGAAAGATCGCATCGATCGCGCGCTGACCACCGGTTTTCCCGTGGGCATCGAGCAGGATCTGGCTTGGGCCAAGGGGCGCCCCGTGGTGACGCATGAGGCCAAGACCACCGGCGCCGAACCCGCGCTCCGTGACTACTTCTTCGAACGCGTGCGCCCCATTGTGGAAAAGGCGCTCCAGGACAACGACCGCGCGACATGGCCGATCATCGTCGTCCACTTCGATTTCAAGAGCGTGCAGCCGGAGCTGCTCCACGCCGTTTGGGATCTGCTCGGCGAATACGAAGGCTGGATCACCACTGCCGAGCAGACCGCCGATCCGCACCAGCTCGCGAAATTCGAACCTAAGCCTCTGCTCGTCCTGACCGAAGACGCCGACGCGCAGGAGGAGGTCTTCTTCAAGCAGGTGCCCGTGGGGAAGAAACTCAGGCTCTTCGGCTCCGCCCACACCGCTACAATCAAGGCCGATACGCGTGAAGAGCGCGAGCACCTGCTGGCCACCCTGCCGCCCGAAAAGCTGCTCGCCTCGCGTCCCACCAATTACCGGCGCTGGTGGAACAACTCGTGGTTCGAAGTGGAAGAAGGCGGCCAGCACACAGCCGGCGATTGGACGCCCGATGACGATCGCCGCCTGCGCGCGCTCGTCGACTATGCGCATCAGCAGGGCTTCTGGATCCGCTTCTACACGATCGATGGTTTCATTGCGGGCGAGGACCAGGGCTGGGGCATCGGCTACAATTTCGGATCGCACGAAGCTGCGGCGATTCGCTGGAAGGCTTCGCTGGCAGCCGGCGTCAACCTGATCGCCAGCAATCAATTTGAAG
>JAOAPT010000075.1 GCA_025463045.1 Candidatus Solibacter sp. | reverse complement strand
ATTGCCCGGACCGATGGGCGCTGTCGCGTCCGCCATGTACATGATCACGCCGGCAGCGCCGGCATCGAACGCGTTGTCCACTTTCGTGTAGAAGTTGCAAGTGCCGCGCTGAATCAACGCGAACGTGCCGGTCAGCGAACCGGCGGGGAACCCGCTACACCCTAAGCCATCGCTGCTGACCGTACTCACATCCCGCACCGGCGCGGCATAAGCGCCCACCGGCGAGTAGGGATCGTCGCCGGGCTGTCCGGGAATATTCTGCAGGGTGGAGGGGCCGCCCGCCACGGTCACCGTCGAGGTGAAGAAGTGCGAGTTCGTCACCGCGCCCACGGCGATCACGCTGGGCGCCACCGCGGGAGTGCTGATCGTGTTGAACGCCGGGTAGGTGACTCCGTCGTAGCCATTGTTGCCGGCCGCAACCACGACGACGACGCCGGCCTTCGCCGCGTTCTCATAGGCGAGACCGAGCGGGTCGCACGGAACGTTGACCGCCAGTCCGCAGGTGGCGCCGGTATCGAGCGCGCCGGTCGTTGCCGTAATCCCGGAGGACAGATTGACGACGTCCATGCCGTCTTTCACCGCGTCGTCGACGGCCTGGATGAAGACGGACTCCGGCGGATAATCGTTCACATAGGGCGAACCATAGACCTTATAGTTGCCCAGCCACGCCTTGGGCGCCATGCCGCTGATCGTGACCACACCTGGCGTCGGGTTGGCAGCGATCACGCTCGCGATCGCTGTGCCGTGGCCTTCGCGATCGCGCGGCGAATAGTCGTCGGGCCGCGAATCGGCGGCCGGATTGGTACTGCTCGAACCCGCGCCGGTGAGGCGCGTGTAGACGCGCGCCACGATCACCTTATTGGTAGTGTAGGCGCAATCTTCCGGATGCCCGTCGGTACACTTGGGAAAGCCCGCGGGCATGGAGAGAGAAGAGTCCTGCAACGCCGGATGGGTCTGATCGATACCGAAATCGATGATGCCGACTTTCATCCCCGCGCCTGCATTCGCCTGACCGCCGAGCGCGGTCCATGCCGCCGGGGCGTTCTGCAGCGTGGTCGCGCGATTCATCGAAGGGCGGACCGCGCGCATCGGCAATACCGCCAGCACGCCGGGGAGCTGCTGCAACTCGGCCACACGATCGGGAGTGGCGGTGACGAACACCGCGTTCATCACCACGTCCACCGAGCCGGTCATCGGGATGGCGCGCGCCGTCAGCGCCTGGCTTACCGAGTCGTGCGTCCGAACGAGCTGCTGACGATAGCTCTCGGCCGCCGCGGACCGCACGGCTTCACGGCCGGCGAAACGCGCGCTGACCGCCGGATCCTTCAGGATCAATGCGTAGTGGTTCGTGTATTCTTGGGCGAAGCCGGGAAGCGCGCTGAGAATGAGCACCGACACAGCGGTCCTGCGTGCGTTGAAAAACGACATAAATCTCCAGACGTATTTATTCTAAACGGGTTTCGACGTTCTTTCCCTGAGGCGATGTGGCAAATCGCCACAGACACTCTACGCGGACGGCAAATCCAGCTCCACTTTGAGGCCCGGGTGAGCGTTGCGGGCGCGGATGGTGCCCTTGTAGAGCTCGATCGCCCGGCGCGCGATCGAGAGGCCAAGCCCGATTCCGCCGCTAGTCCGGTTTCGGTCCGATTCCACACGGTAGAACGGGTCGAAGAGGCGCGGTAAGGCATCTTCCGGAACGCCCGGACCGTGATCGCGCACCGCGACCACTGCGCGTCCGTTGTCGCGCGCCAGGGTGACCTGTACGGCGGTGTCGCGCGGGGAGTAGCGGATCGCATTGCGGATCACGTTCTCCACGGCGCGCCGCAGGAGTTCTTCGTCTCCGGCAACCGTGACGGGCTCGCGCGGCTCGTACTCGAGCGAGCAGCCATGCGCTTCCGCCTCGATCGCCGAATCGTCGACGAGCTGGCGCACGAGTTGATCGAGGCGGATCGGGTCGCGGCGAAGCGAACTCGGGTCACCCTCGGCGCGCGTCACCTGGAGAAGTTGGCCGACGAGCGCGTTGAGCCGGTCGGATTCCTTCTGGATGCGGTTGAGCGCCGCCTCGGTATCGTCGCCGGAACGCGCGAGTTCGATGGCGACGCCGAGGCGGGCGAGCGGCGAGCGCAGTTCGTGCGAAATATCGAGCAGCAGGCGGCGCTCGGCCGCGAGCAGCGTCTCGAGGCGATCCGCCATGCGGTCGAAGGTGCGTGCGAGCTGTCCGAGCTCATCGCGGCGGACGCTTTCGGCGCGCGCCGAAAGATCGCCGCGGCCGAAACGTTCGACGGCCTTCTGCAGTTTGCGCACCGGACGCGTAAGATGGAACGCGAGCCAGTAGCAGAGCACGACGGCCGCCGCCATCACGAAAATATGTTCAGGCTGCAGGAACCACGAGCCGACGTGGCTTCGCGGCACGATGAAGAAGAACCAGTAGCGGCCGTCATCGGCTGAGCGCGCCACCGTCGAATCGCCGGTGCGGAAGACCTGGTAGAGCACGCGGCGCCTGGCATGCGTGATCAGGTCGCTGCGGTCTTCGTTGGTGAGCAGGTCGCGGCCGCTCTCATCGGTGAGAACGCCGCGCGCATCGTAGACGCGATGCAGCGTATCGAGAAATGCCTGCAGGCCGGGGCGTCCGCCGCTTTCATATGCGGTGCGCGCCTCTTCCAACTGGAAGCGCACCAGGCGCGCGACGGGGGCGCGCTCGTCGCTATCGTTTTCGTTGACGTTGAGAGCGGAGATGAACGCCGAACCTACTACCGTGATCGCCAGCGCAAACCAGAACCACAGCAGGATTTTGGCGAAGAGGGAGTTCATTCCGCGGCGGCGTCCTCGGGCGTGCGGCAGAACTGATAGCCGACGCCGCGAATGGTCTTGATCAGGTCGTCGCCATTCTCCAGCTTCTTGCGCAGGTGGCTGATGTGCATGTCGATAGAGCGGTCGAACGGCGTCGCCTTACGGTTATAGAAATTCTCCATCAGGGCGTCGCGCGAGAGCACGCGTCCGGCGGAGCGCATCAGCATTTCCAGGATGTCGAATTCGAAGGTGGTGAGTTCGACCCGCTTGCCGCCGGCCGTCACCTCGCGCGTCCCCGGGTCGAGCACAATACCGTTGGTCTCGATGCGATTGCCGGCTGCGTGAGCGTGCGGCTCGAAGCGACGCAGAATGGCGCGAATGCGCGCCGCGAGTTCGCGCGGGTTAAACGGCTTGGCGAGGTAATCGTCCGCGCCGAGTTCGAGCCCGACGATGCGATCCACGTCTTCGCCGCGCGCGGTCAACATCAAGACCGGCACTTTGCTTTTTTGACGGAGACGCTTGAGGATCTCGAACCCATCGATGCCGGGGAGCATGACATCGAGCACGACGAGATCGATGCCGGGCTGCAAGGCTTTTTCCAGTCCGCGATTGCCTTCGTGGGCGGCCTCTACCGTGAAGCCCTCGCGGCGAAGAAACTCGCTGAGCAAAGAAGCCAGTTCGGCGTCGTCATCGACCAGCAGTATGTGCACGGCTAAAATTTAACACGTGGGGCAGCCGGTCGCGAAACTTCGAGCGTTTGGGATCGTGAGAGTGCTCCCCTAAGAATGACGTGCCAAGAAGCGATCGTCAAATTTCATCCCTTGTTGTGGCCCTGAAGGGGCCATGGAAAACTCCGTTGAAGAACGCACCCGCAAACAGAGCCGCGACCGTAAGAAGGTGTGAGGAAATCTGTATCGGCACTCCAAAACATTTGGAGGAAGAAATGTTCTAGCTGATA
>JAOAPT010000036.1 GCA_025463045.1 Candidatus Solibacter sp. | reverse complement strand
AAGTTCAGCTCGATGCAGCCGGAGAACACGGCAATGTTCGCGCAGCGAAACGCCGATTTCGCGAAGCGCCTGACCGAAGCTGAGAAGGGGTGGCAGGCCAAACTCGCGCCGTTTAAGGGCCGCAAGGTCATCACTTATCACCGCTCCTGGCCAAATTTCTGCGAGCGCTTCGGCCTGAACGTAGTGGACTATGTCGAGCCCAAGCCCGGCATCCCGCCCACGCCCGCTCACACGCTGGACCTCATCAACCTGATGAAGCGCGAAGGCATCAAGCTCATCCTCGTGGAACCGTATTTCGACCTGCGCACCCCCAATTCCATCGCATCCCAGGTGGGCGGCCAGGTGGTGGTGCTCATGCCTTCGGTGGGCGGGAACAAGGAAGTCTCGGATTATTTCAAGCTCTTCGATTACGACATCAACCTGCTGGGCAACTCCTTCGTGAAAGTGAAATAGAGACTGATGGACACACTATCGTTCCTCCTCGCGCCGTTCATCGCGAGCTTGATTCTGACGGGAATTCACGCCTATCTGGGCGTTCACGTGGTGGAGCGGGGAGTTATCTTCGTCGATCTGTCCCTGGCGCAGATCGCCGCATTGGGCACCACGATTGCCGTGCTGTACGGCATCGAGCCGCACGGCACCGGGGCGTACATCGTCAGCCTTCTGTTCACGTTCATCGGCGCGGCTGTCTTCTCGACGATTCGCGGGAAGAAGGCGCGTATTCCGCAGGAAGCCATCATCGGCATCTGCTATGCGGTGGCGAGCGCCGCCGCCATTCTGGCGATGAGCAAGTCGGCCGAGCAGACCGAGCACCTGAAGGAAATGCTGGTCGGCAACATCCTGACCGTCTCCTGGTTCGAGGTTGGCAAGACGGCCGCCCTGTACGGAGCGATCGGGCTGTTTCACTACGTGTTCCGCCGCAAATTCCTGGCGATTTCGATCGACCCGGAGAAGGCGGAGGCGGATGGGATCAACACACGGCTGTGGGACTTCCTGTTCTACGCGTCGTTCGGTTTCGTGGTGACCTCGAGCGTGGCGATTGCCGGTGTGCTGCTGGTCTTCTGCTACCTGATTGTGCCCTCGGTGGGCGCTATGCTGTTTTCCGAAAAAATCGGGAAACGCCTGGCGATCGGGTGGACGATGGGGACGCTGGTCTCGGCGCTCGGCGTGTATCTTTCGCTGAAAATCGATCTGCCGACCGGGGCGACGATCGTGTGCACGTTCGCGCTGGTACTGATCCTGATGGCGCTCTTCCGCGTGTTCTTCACGAAACGGATCGCCGTTAGATAGCAGGCCTACTTGCAGAACGCGTCTTCGAAAGCAGCGACTTTCGCGAGTCTGCGCTTATGCCGCTCGGCGCCGGAGAAGCGGGCGTTCACGTAAATCCGCGCGAGTTCCACGGCCAGCTCGGGGCCGATCACACGCGCACCCAGGCAGAGCACGTTGACGTCATCGTCCTCCACGCATTGGCGGGCCGAGAAACTGTCGTGGCAGGTGGCCGAGCGGATGCCCTTGAACTTGTTGGCGGCCACGCACGCGCCGGCGCCGCTGCCGCAGATCAGGATCGCGCGCTCCGCGTCCCCGCTGAGGACGGCGAGTGCCACGGCCTTCGCGTAGTCCGGGTAATCGACGGGGTCGGTGGTGCAGGTCCCCAGATCTTTCACCTCATGTCCCTCTTTAACAAGCTGCTCCATGACGTGCGCTTTGAGCGCTACGCCTGCGTGGTCGGACGCTGTCACGAGTTTCATAGACTTAGGATAACAGCGGGGCGGATTGCGGCGCCTACCCAGGAAGTGGTACGTGTCAAGAGTGCGGATTTTCTTTGCTCTGCTTGCGTTGAGCGCGGCCCATGCTTTTCAGAAAACAGCGATAACCCAGAATCTTACCCATCGCAGTCAGGTGATGGATGGAGCCCGGGCCTACCGCGTGTATCTTCCGCCCGATTACGCCAAGGCGCCGAAACGTTACCCGGTGGTTTACTTGTTCCACGGCTACGAAGCCGAGAACGCGGAGCGTGAAGCCGCGATTTCCGCGTATGTGGGCTCGCACGATCTCATCCTCGTGGATTCCGGGCCGGTCGAGACCACCGGCACCTTCCCCCTGTACTTTCCCGAGTTGGCGGAGCGGATCGATGGCACCTTCCGGACCATCGCCGATCGCGATCACCGTGGCGTGACCGGGTCCGGAATCGCCGGTTTCTACGCCATCTGGCAGGCGTCCAAATGCCCGGACCTCGTCGGTAGCGCATCGAGCGCGGGAGCGGCGACCGAGGCGGCGGTCGGCCCGCGCGGCTTCGACCTGGAATCGGCGCTCGACGAAGTCTATTACACGCTCGACCCGGTGCGCATCCGGCAATCGGCATCGTCTGCCACGGTCGCGGCGACCCTCGATTTCCATATGGCTGCGTTCGCGCATCCACTGCCCAAACCGGCGAGCTTCAGCCACATCGACCCATACCCGAATTTTGGCGTGTGGAACTGGGAGGTCGTGTCGGACCGACGCTGGCCGGGCTTCACGGTCTTCGAAAATGTGTCGCGGAGCGGCTTCCGCTCGTCGGTGCGCGAGTGGGTTTCCGGCGGCGCGGTGCTGCCCAACGTCAAGCTCACCATCACCAGCCCGAAGCTCTACACACCCTCGACTGTGTATGCCGTGCAGTACATCCGATTGCGCGACGGTTCCGTCCGTAAGGCCACGCAGAAATCCGATGCGCAGGGCCGGCTGATCTTCGAACTGAACGGCGAGGAATACGAGGTCGGAGTGGGCGCCGCGCCGGTGATCGCGGTTTCCGGCGTCGAGATCGCGAATGCGGCGTGGGCTACGGCGGGGCAGCCGGTCCAACTGCGGCTCAAGTTCTGGAACAAGGGCGGCGCAAAATCGGCAACGTCGATCCTGAAGTGGACGAGTTCCAGCCCGGGCGTGAAGATTTCGGCGGGCGCCTCCCGGTTGTACGGACTGGCGCCCGGCGAATCGGCCAACCTGACGGTCGCCTGCACGTTTGAGCGCGCGGCGGTGTCCGGGGTGCGGATTATGGCGACGGATGGCGCGATGACGGTCTCGTTCGATCTCCCCGTGTTCCCGGCGGCCGAGGCGATGGCCGATTACCGGATCGCCGATGGCACTACGATGGCGCCTTACACCCGGCCGCTCGGGGAAGGGAATGGCGACGGGCACGCTGCTCCCGGAGAGAGCTTCGCGCTCCTGATCCCCGACTCCGGAGCGCTGCGCGCGGCCGAGCTCTTCACCAATGACGCGTGCGTCGACAATACGGCGCGGATTAGCGATTCCGGCTCGCGGATCTCCCTGCCGACGGTTCATGCCAATTGTGAGCCGGGCCATCGCATTCACGCGCTGGCGCGCATCGGACTGCGCTACTACTCCGTGGAAATCCCCGTGTGGTATCGGAATCAATAGGGAGGAGCCGAGCCCTCAATTGACCGGCCGGGAACATAGGTAACAGTTTTATCCGAGAACATGGGTGAGAGTTTTCGGTTGTCTGTTTTGAGTTCTTCAGTGATTATAGGAGCAGTCGTAGCGCCTGTGGGAATGTGGTAATCGCGGCAGCGATTTCCAAGGACGGTGGGAAGGGTGGAAATCCTGATTTTGGATTTCCACCCTTT
>JAOAPT010001035.1 GCA_025463045.1 Candidatus Solibacter sp. | reverse complement strand
CCATTTCCCAGCGGAAGGCCGGCCGATCGGTGAGCACGACGGTGCCCAGCGGAGCGTTGATTGCAAAGCTCTTCTGTTCGCCCGGAGCGCCGAGCAGCACGCTCCGCCTGGCGATCATACCGTCCAGAACGGCGGCGTGTTCGAAAGTGTGAGTCCCGAGCGCGAGTTGAATCGCGGCCTGCTGGTCCGGCGCCAGCGCGGGTTCCGCGGGCGGTGTCTGTTGCGCAATCTGTGGAGTCTGCAGCGGCTGCGGTTCGGTGCGGAACATCCGGAATGTCAGGCCGACGGTTAGGAGCATCCCCGCCGCGATTCCCACGAACGCCGGTATCCGCCAGGCGCTGAGGCGAACCGGCATTGCCGACAAGTTGCGCGGGGCGGCCTTCAATTGGCTTTGAAATTGGCGGAGGTCATCGACTTCGTCCCGGCAGGTGGCGCATCCTGCCAGGTGTTCCCGCACTGCGGCATCCGGGTAACCGTCCGCGGCCATCACAGTCTGGTCGTAGGTAAGGTGCTCGGAAAGCAGCGTTTGCAGGCTTTCGACTTGTTCGAAAGCGCGGAGTTGAGCTCCCAGCCGGTCGCGGCATTCGCCGCAAATCGCCAGATGCTCGTCCACGGCGAGCAGTTCCGCCGCTTCCAGTGTCCGATGCTGGAACCGGGCGAACTGCTCAACCGTGAGATGTGCCGCCATAAACATGGTCTGTTACCTACTTTGAAGGTGACCCACGCCGAATATTACTAACCACTCGCCACTAACCTAAAGATAAACGATATTTTCCGCCTATTCGACGCACGAGACGCTCGCGCGCGGACTTGCGCAGATTGATCACCTGCTGGCGGGTGATCCCGAGCAGCTCGGCGATAGCTAAGTCTTCCAGCGGCAACGAGTTCCAGAGTCCCGCGAAGGCCTCCGGTGGAAGCTCGAGAGCCTCTCCGATGAGCCGGATGCTGGCCACTCCGGTGATCGGCAACAGGGTCACCGCCGGCGCCGTATCGCCGGCCCGCAGGTTCAGGAGCAGCGCCACCCGCTGCGCGCGGGGGAGTTCCCGAATCTCCGCCCACAACTGGGTCAGCCACTGCCGTAATTCCAGGCGCACGCCGGGGTCGAAGTCGTTCGATTGCACCTCTCTCGCACTCTTCTCAGGAGCCGGAGCGGGGTCGTCCACGCCCCAGAAATAGCCCACGATTCCCACCAGTTCGTCGAACAGGACGGGCCCGTGAAAGCTCGAGAAGATGCGGCCGAGCAGATCGGCCGGCCGCATCGCATTCTGGCCTCGCGGCACCTCGGAAAGCACATCCCGCCAACGACTTACCAGCTCGGTAGGGGCCGGGACAACCGCATCCCGCTGCCATTTGTCGAGACCGCAGATCCAATCGCCCGAGGGTCCTTCCCAGATGGCGAACTTCTTTTCGTTGCTCAGCAGATACCGCAGGCGGGTCTTCAGGCGGTGCCGGTTGGGGTATTTCCGACGCAGATATTCGTTGCAGGCGTGGTAGGCGGCGACCGCGGTGTACCCCGCGAAACTGCCGATCGCCTCCGCCGGACCGCCAGTGCGCATGGCGCGCAAACGGCCGATCAGTTCCAGCACGACTTCGCCGGCCACATCCTCGATATCCTGCGATTCCCACTGGCCTTGAAAGGCGAGTTTATAGCGCACTACTTTGCGTATCCCGGGATGCGCGTGCTCGACGATCAGGTCTCCAAGCAGCGCCTCCGCGCGATCGGCATCGTTGCACTCTACATAGTGCTTCAGGAGATCGTCAACCGGGGTCGTTCCCATCGCTTCGGACTAGTGACGGATTCAGAAACTAGCGTAACATTCTTGGCCGTTGCTTTTTCAAAACCAGCTTTTTTCAAATGCGTTACGCTGGTACCGTTACCTTTATGCAAGGACTCGCTGCCCTCGCCCTGCTTGCCACCCTGACGCTTGCCGTCTTGCCCGCCGCCGACTCTCCGTCGACCGCGGTCGTCCTCCTTCCCGTCGCCAACATGTACTCGCGCCCGAGCACCGACGCGGACGTGGTCAGCCAGGCGATCTACGGCGCCAACGTCAGCGTGATCGAACAGAAGGACGGTTTCGCCCACATCCGCACCGCCGACGATTACACCGGTTGGACGCCCCTCTCGGCCCTCCTGCCCGGTAAACCGTACGCGAAAACCGGTCGGATCGGCGAGGTGCAGAGCCTCTTCGCCCACATCTACCGCGAGGCGAGCGTCACCAAACACGCGCCGCTGGTCACGGTGCCCTTCGAAGCGAAACTGGAAGTGGTGTCGGAGCCGAACCCCGACGCCCGTTGGTACCAGGTGCGCCTCCCCGACGATCACGCCGGGTGGATTCAGACTGGCGATCTCTCGCTCACGCCGAAAGTTCTGTCGATCCCCGAGACGCTCGAATTTTCCAAACGCTTCCTCGGACTCCCCTACACGTGGGGCGGCACCTCCAGTTACGGCTACGATTGCTCCGGGTTTTCCCAGATGCTGGGACGGCGCCGCGGCATCAGCATGCCGCGCGATGCGCAGCCACAGGCCGAGTGGACAGGCGTCGCCGCCGTCGAGCGCAAAGACCTGCAGCCGGGCGACTTATTATATTTCGGCAGTTCCGAGAAAAAGATTACCCATACCGGCATTTATTTTGGCGACGGGAAGTTCATCAACGCCACCACCCACCTCACCCCGATGGTGCGCATCGACGATCTGAACGACCCGTATTGGACCAAACTGCTGGTTGCCGCCCGGAGAGTGAAATGAATCGCCGCAATTTCCTGAAGACCGCCCCCGCCGCCGCCGGTGTCAGCGCGCTTTCCGCAGCGCCCGCCGGTGCGACGTTCGCTACCAAAATCGTCCGCCTGAATCTGCAGCACACCTGGACGACCACCATGTCGTCCAGCCAGTACCGCGATACCTTGCACACGACCTACACACGCGGTGGACTGACGGGACGCGGCGAAGGCGCGCCGATCGTGCGCTATCACGAGGACGCCGTGGGCGCGCAAAAGGCCGTCGAGAGCGTGCGCGACCTGATGCTCTCGGCCGACCCGCTGCAATTCGCCAAGGTCATGGCCGAGGTGTTCAAGCGCGTGCCCGGCGATTGGGCGGGCAAGGCGGCGATCGATATCGCGCTGATGGATTGGGTCGGCAAGAAACTCGGCGTGCCGCTCTACACCTATTTCGGACTCGACCCCAAGGACGCGCCGCTGACTACGTTTTCGATCGGCATCGACACGCCGGAAATCACCAAGCAGAAGACGCTCGAGGCGGCCGATTTCCCGGTGCTCAAAGTGAAGGTCGGGCTGGCGACCGACGAGCCGACCATCGAGGCGGTGCGCTCGGTGACCAAGAAACCGCTCCGGGTCGATGCCAACGAGGGTTGGAAGGACAAGGAAGAGGCGGTCCGCAAGATCAACTGGCTGGAGAAGATGGGGGTCGAGTTTATCGAGCAGCCCATGCCCGCCGAGATGTTCGAGGAGAATAAATGGGTGCGCAGCAAGGTGCACATCCCGGTGTTCGCCGACGAGGCATGCCAGCGGGCGAGCGACATTCCGAAGTTGAAGGAAGCGTACGACGGCGTAAATGTGAAACTGGATAAGAGCGGCGGTCTGCTCGAGGCCTACCGGATGCTCATGATCGCCAAATCGCTCGGCATGAAAACCATGCTCGGCTGCATGGTGTCGAGCTCGGTAACTGTGACGGCGGCGGCGCATCTCTCGCCATTAGTCGATTACGCCGACTTAGACGGCAACTTACTGATCTCTAACGACCCTTTCCACGGAGTCCGGGTGGAGAAGGGTAAGTTGATCCTTCCGAAAGGTCCCGGGCTTGGGTTGACGCCCGTATAACTCGAGCATGAAGCCGTGGATTCTGCTCGACCACACGCTCACGGCGGACGGGAAGAAGATCTCTCTGCACGAGCATGATGGCGAGTACGCCATACGGGTGGACGGCCGTCCGCTGATGAGCACGCGGCAGCACACGTCCGAGGAGCGCCTTGCGGAGTTGACGTGCGCGCACCTGCGGACGGCGGACGCGCCGCGCGTTCTGATCGGCGGCCTGGGCTTCGGGTTCACGCTGCGTGCGGCGCTCTCTGCGCTGCCCGCCGGCGCGGAAATCACCGTCGCCGAAATTCTCCAGGCGGTGATCGGATGGAATCGCGATCCGGCCTACCCGCTGGCCGGGGACGCAATGGCGGACTCGCGCGTGTCGGTGCTTCACCGCGATGTCCACGAACTGGTCGGCGAATCGCGCGGCGCGTTCGATGCGATCCTGCTCGATGTCGACAACGGTCCGGCCGCGATGAGTACGGCGGCGAATGAGCGGCTCTACGATTACGCAGGCCTGGTGCGAACGCGCGCCGCCCTCCGCCCGGGCGGTTGCGCGGCATGGTGGTCGGCTGCGCCGGCCCCGGAGTTCGCGAAATTGCTGGCGAAAGCGGGATTTCGCGTCGAGACCCACCACTCTCGCGCGCGTGGAAATGCAGGGGCGCGGCACACGATCTTTCTCGGACGGTGATGCGACCTCGAGCGGGAAGCGTCATATCCGTTCGCGCTCGATAAGTTCGCGCAGCACGCTCTTCACGGACACCTCTTTTCGAGATCTGGATTCACCGCTCTCGAACTTGATCCAGCCTTCGTTGAATCCATCCGACATCCGGACGCGCCGTGTGGGATTGTTCCTGCCCTGCGATCTAAAAAGCGGCTCCCAATTTTCGGGCGGCACAACCTCTATCCTCGCAGGGCGGCCCGAGCATCTCAGAGAAGATATCCGCGATGTCGTTGCGGGTCACACGGCTCGGCCCTTCCAATTCAACGATCCTTCGGCCGCTGCTTGGCTTGATCCACCTGGGCGAGGACGTGCCTGCGGCGCTGAACCCGCTATATCGCGGCGAACTGCTGGTG
>JAOAPT010001023.1 GCA_025463045.1 Candidatus Solibacter sp. | reverse complement strand
GGCCCGCGCTTCGCCGTTACCTTGCCGCCCTTCGCGCCGAGGACCGCAGCGGGCTGGATCTCCATGAGCGCATCAGCCAGGGCGATAGCGGATTTCAGAAGCTCGCGAGCGCGTACCGCGCGGCCTTCCGGCAGTTCGGTCGTGGCAAGGATGCGCTCGGCTTCGCCGATCAGGCTTCGGAGTGCTTGCAGGTCGTTACGTTTTGCTGGCATGAATCCACCGTACACCAATCAAGCGCTTGCTGTTTATTGGCAACGCACTTCAGGACACCACCAGGCGCGAAATTGACGTCGTTCACGATGAGGCCGCAGCGCAGATTAACAACTGTGAGAATGCGCGTAGCGGTCGTCGCGATGTCCATCTTCAACCTACAATAGACTCTCGAAATGGCCCCTAATATGAACTACGGGCGAGTTCTGCTCGCCGCCACCGGTGCTTTTTTCGCGTACTTTGCCATCGGCTTTCTGGTATTCGGCCTGCTGCCGTTGGTGCGCGAGGAATTCGCGAAATATCCAGCTATTTATCGGACTCAAGACAGCATGAAGAGTGTGATGCTCGATTGGGATGGCCGCGATGTTTGTGCTCGCCGTTCTCTACGCTATGTCGTACCACCCCGGAGACGGCATTGCGGAGGGGGCGCGTTTCGGCGCGTTGATCGGCTTGTTCGCGGTTTGCTCATTCTATTGTAGGGGTCGTGATCGGGCTCATTTACAGGGAAAGACATGAAAAGCCATACATCGGCACGGCGGTTGCTCCCGGCGAGATATGATTCGCAAACTGAAGAGCGGTGAATTTCGATTGTACTCGCGCAAGAAGGACGAGAAGACCGGAAAGCGCAAGAACCTGGGGACGTTCGGGACTCGGGAACAGGCCGAGAACCACGAACGAGCCGTGCAATATTTCAAGCGGGCCGGCTAAGCCCCGCCGTCAACGATCGGTGCGGACCGAAGGCGCGGGGTCGTCTGCAATTCTTGCATCGTGGCGCGCGCACTGCGTCTGCGGCTGACTGCCATCGGCGAAGAAATCGGTGCGCACGTTGGGGCAGAAGGGACAGGCGAGTTCGCCGCTGTCCGCGCAGACGGACACCGAGACGATTCCCGCAGGCGTTGCGAATGCTTTCGCCTTGCGATAAGGATTATGCTTGGCGGCGCGCTTCATGAACTCCGCCCAGATCGGGAGGGCAGAGCGCGCGCCCTCCAGGTTGAGTTCGCGATTGTCGTCGAAGCCGACCCAGACGACGCACAGCAACTCGCTGGTGAAACCGGCGAACCATCCGTCGCGCGATGTGCCCGTCTTACCGGCCGCGGGCAGCGTGAAGCCGAGCGAGCGGACACCGGCGCCCGTGCCGCTGCGCAGTACCTCCTGCATCAGGCTCACCATCAGGTAGTTGATGCGCGGATCGAGCGCGGTATGCGTTTGAGGAGAGCGATGATAGATCACGCGGCCATCGGCGCCGCGTACTTCGGCGAGCATCGTGGGCTGAACGTTGACGCCTTGATTGGCGAAGGTGGTGTAAGCGCGGGCGATCTCGAGCGGCGTGGTCTCATACGAGCCGAGCGCGACGGAAGGCGTCGGCTTTATCGCGTCGTTGAGGCCGGAGCGGCGCGCCATCTGCACGACCTTGCCATAGCCGACCTGAGACGCGAGGCTGACAGTCGCCACGTTGAGCGAGTGCGCGAGCGCGGTGCGGAGCGTGACCTCGCCCATGAACTCGTGATGGAAGTTGCCGGGCTGATACGACTGGCGGCCGGAGTAGAAGGTCTGGGGCGAATCGTCCAGCAGGCTGGCAGGCGTGAAGATCGCCGAGCCGCCTTCGAGAGCAGTATTGAGCGCGGCGGCGTAGACGAAGGGTTTGAAGACCGAGCCCGGCTGGCGCATGGCGACGATGTGATTGAGCTGGCTCGTTCCATAGTCCCTGCCGCCGATCAAGGCCTTCACCTCGCCGGTTCGCGGATCGAGCGCAATCAGCGCGACCTGCGGCTGGCCGGCCTCGGCGCCCATTTTCTTGGCTCGCAGCAAGTGATCCACTTTCTCCATTCCGAGACGCACGGCAGCTTCTGCCGCGTCCTGCAAGTCGGGATCGAGCGTGGTGTAAATATTGCGTCCTTCGTTACCGTTCTCGTCGAGGTGATTGTGCAGTTCGTCGCGCACCAAGTCGAGGAAGTACTGATTTTGATGCGCGCCCGCTCGTTCGGAGGCGAAGCGCAAGGGCGTGTGAAGCGCGGATTCGTACTGCGAGTCGGAGAGGTATCCGTTGCGACGCATCAGCCGCAGCACGATGTCGCGGCGGTCGCGCGCGCGGTCGGGATAGCGATAGGGATTGTAATAGCTGGGACGCTGGACCAGGCCTGCGAGGAAGGCGGCTTCGGACGTGTCGAGCTGCGAAAGGTCCTTGTTGAAGTAGGTGCGCGCGCCTTCGGCAAAGCCGCTAATGCTGAACGTGTCGCGGCGGCCGAGATACACCTGATTCGCGTAGTATTCGAAGATCTGCTGCTTGCTGAGGCGGCGCTCCATGTGAAGCGTCATCGCCAGCTCTTCGATCTTGCGCTTCCAGCGCTTGCCGGGTTCGAGCCAGAAGCCGCGCGCGAGTTGCATCGTGAGGGTCGACGCGCCTTGATCCTTGCGGCCGCTGCGCAGGTCGACAGAGGCCGCCTTAAAAATGCGCGGAAGATCGAAGCCGGAGTGACGGAAGAAGCGCTTGTCTTCGACTGCGACGAGCGCATTCACCAGCTCCGGCGGGAGATCGGTAAACTTCACCAGGCGGCGCCGTTCGCGTTTGCCCGAGAGATTCGCCACGAGCTGCGGTCCGAGGTCGAATTCGGGAAGCTCGCGGCGGTCTGGCGATTGAATGCGGGCGACCGCGTCCTTGGAGAATTCGATGAGTGCGGGGCCGGAGCTGGAAGCGGAGTCGGGACCGGGCGTGACCTCGACCGCATGACTGCGAACGGCGAACCATCCTTCGGGATTATCGCGCGCGTCGGAATAGCCGCTCTTGCGGAGTTCGGCGGTGAACTCTTCGAGGGTCAGCGCGTCGCCAGTGCCCACCCGTACGGGCGAGCTGAAAATGTTGGTCGTGTGCGAGAAGGGTCCGGCGGCGAGGCGGCGATCGATGATGTGGGCCAGCTTCACGTAAAAGTAGAAGAACACGCCGGCGCAGAGGAGCGTGATGCAGAGCATCACCGCGGCGCAGATGCGCACGTCTCCACGGTGGCAGAAACGACGGCACGCATCAGCGATCCGGCTGTGGAGCGGCGGTCGCGGTATCGCAAGGTCGACTTCGTCCGTTTCCGGTGTCGTGAGTTGCATCTTCCCGAACTGAATGCATGTGCGGGGCCATGTGCTGTTGAGGACTTCCGGAA
>JAOAPT010001019.1 GCA_025463045.1 Candidatus Solibacter sp. | reverse complement strand
GTCAGTTTCGTCGCGCCGGTCAGGTCGAACTTCGCGAGGAACGCATCGCTGTCGCCTCCGCCGTAGATCCGCTGCGCCGCCGCCCCGCTCGCGAAGAAGACTCGCGATATCGTATCGCCGCCGATGTGGACCGCATTCGCACCGGCCACCGCGATCGCGTGCGGCTCGTCGATCCCCATCCCGCTCGTGCTCGTTGAGACGAGCAGTTTGCCCGACGGATCGAACTCGGACACCCACGGACCGCCTGTGCGGCATCCGCGCAGCGCACCCGCGGTCAACGGAAAATCCGCGGAGTATGACGCGCCCGTGACGTACACGTTGCCCGCCGCGTCGACCGCCGCTGCTTCCGCGAGATCGCGCGAACTACCGCCCAGGAAGGTCGACCACAGGAGCGATCCGTTGATCGAAAACTTCGCGACGAAGGCGTCGCCCGCCGGATCCGGCGTATCGAGCGGACTGCCGCCCGCGTACTTCGTCTGGAACGCGCCCGCCGTCACCGGAAAATTCGCCGACTGCGTACCGCCCGTGACGTACGCATTCCCGTCCTTATCGAGCGCGAGCCCGTACGCGATGTCGGGCGCCGTCCCGCCCAGGTAAGTCGAGAACACCAGGTGCGCGCCGGCCGCATCCAGCCGCGCGATGAACGCATCCCCGTAGTCCGCGAGATCGCTGATCGACCGTCCGCCGAACTTCGTCTGCGAGGCGCCGGCGGTGGTCGGGAAATTCGCCGACGCTGTATCGCCCGCAACTACCGCCTGCCCCGCCGCATCGACCGCGATCGAGCGGCCAGTGTCGTTATTGCTTCCGCCGAGCAGCGTCGCGAACACCGCCTTCGAGCCATCGGCGCTCAACTTCAGAACGAAGGCATCGGTCGCGCCGCCAATCGCCGTCTGCATCGCGCCGGCCGTCGTTTGAAACGTCCCGTTTGCCGAGCCGGTCAGATAAATCGCGCCGCTCGGATCTAGCGCTACGGCCGATGGCACGCCCTCGAATGTCGCGATGAAGCCCAGCTTAAATCCGCTCGCGTCCTGCGTGAACCGCGCGACGTACGCCGTAGCGCCCGCCTGATATGCGCCCGGAGTCGCCCCCGGAAACTGCGCCGCCGTTGTAATACTGCCCGTGACCACCACGTCGCGCGACGCATCCACCGCCATCGCATCGATCGACGCGCCGCCGATCACCGCCGTCGCCAGCGTCTTCGCACCCGCCGGATCGAGCTTCGTGAGATACCCGCGCGCCGACGTCGCACCCTTGAGCAACGCGAAATCCGTCGAGTCGGTACCACCCGCCAGGTACGCGTTACCCGTCGTATCGACCGCGACCGCATTGCCGGTCTCCGCGCCCGACCCGCCCGCGTAAGTGGCGTACGTCAGCACGGGGTCGATAATCAGCGGCAGCGTGCGATCGTAATCGCCGAGTTCGAAGCTCACTTCCCCGCCCCGTAGACGATAGCTCGCTACTACATACCGCCGCGCCCCGCCCGCTTCCTGATAGACTGCGGGCTGTTGATGCCGCATGCCGTCGACGACGAGTTCGCCGCCGTCGATCGCTACCCGCCGCGCCCCGCGAAAGCGCATGCGAATCGCCCGCGCATCCGCACCGGGAGCGACTACGAAATCGTACTCAAGCCGCGCCGCGCCATCGTGAAACACCAGATCGATCCCCGGATAGATCTCCCGATAACGAACGTCAGCAAACAGAGCCGCGACTGTGAGTGAGCGGTGGTCACTCCCGGGCGACCACTGCTCCCTCACGGTCGCGGCTCTGATTTCACCGGTGCCGTTGCGTGCCCCCAATTCCCGTGCAAAGTACCGGACGCTCCCCGCCGGAGTCCCCGCCACAGGCCGCCGCACACGCGCCCCTGTAAACGTCATCCGAATACCGTGGGGGAAAACGGGGCCCGAGTCGGTCAGCACAATGCCGCGCGCGGCAAACACTACCTTCGGTGAAAATTGTCCTTGATTGAATTCGAAGCGGAGGGGAAGTGCGGAAACAGTGAGGGGGAAAAGCAGCAGCAGCAGGAACCGGGTCATCGCGAAGCCAGAGTAGCAGGGGGCGGAGCGACTGCCCCGCCCCCGCGCTGACTACTCGTTCGTTTCTTCTTCGTGATCGCGGCCTTCGCGCTGCGCCTTCAGGCGGTCTTCACGACGCTTCGCCCGGTCGGCCGCGCGCTTCACCAGCTCGCTGCCCACCAGTTCGATCATCGCCTGCTCGGCGCCGTCGCCCTTGCGCGGTCCCAGTTTGACGATCCGCGTATAGCCGCCATTGCGCTGGCCAAACCGCGTGCCCAACGTGTCGAACAGCTTTTTCACGGAATCCGGAGTACGCAGCACGGCGGCCGCCTGACGGCGCGAGTGCAGCGTATCGGTCTTCGCCAGCGTGATCATGTGCTCCACCAGCGGACGCACGGCCTTCGCCTTCGTCACAGTGGTCACGATCCGCTCGGCCTCGATCACGCTCGTGGCGAGATTGCGCAGGAGCGAATTCCGCCCGGCCGTGTCGCGCTTTAATTTGTATCCGGCGTATTTGTGTCTCATGCGCTACTCCCCAATCTGATCCTGGCCGCCGTCTTCGTCGGGTCCGAAGTCCGTCACGCCGCCAACCTGCGGAGGCGGAGCCACCAGTCGTCCGTGCTGATCGATGCGCATGCCCAGCGACAGGCCCATGTTGGCCAGAATTTCCTTGATTTCGTTGAGCGACTTGCGGCCGAAGTTCTTCGTCCGCAGCATCTCGGCTTCTGTCTTCTGCACCAGTTCGCCGATACTCTGGATATTGGCGTTCTTCAGACAATTATAAGAGCGAACGCTCAATTCCAATTCTTCCACCGAGCGGTTCAGGACTTCGTTCATCTTGTCCATGCCGCGCTCGCTGATTTCCTCGGCCTGCTCCGGCACTTCCTCGAAGTTGATGAAGATCGTCATGTGATCTTTCAACAGCTTCGCGGCGTACCCGATGGAGTCCTGCGGCGATACCGCGCCGTTGGTCCAGACCTCGAGGGTCAGTTTGTCGTAATCGGTCATCTGCCCGAGGCGTGCGGCCTCGACGGCGAAGTTGACCTTGCGTACCGGCGAATGCACCGAATCGATCGGGATGTAGCCGAGCGCCAGATCTTCGTCGAAGTTCTTGTCCGCGCTCACGTAGCCGCGGCCGCTCTTCAGGCGCATTTCGATGTTCAGCTTGCCGCCTTCGCTCACCGTCGCCACGTGCACGTCGCGATCCAGCACTTCCACGTCGGCGTCGGTTTCGATCTGGCCGCTGCGTACATCGCCGTGGGAATCCACGGAAAGGCGCACGGTCTTGATCCCTTCGCTCGAAATCTTGAAGGGAATCTGCTTCAGGTTGAGAATGATATCGGTAGCGTCTTCCACCACGCCCGGAATCGGGCTGAATTCGTGTTCCACGCCTTCGATGCGTACCGCGGTGATGGCCGCGCCTTCAATCGAGCTCAGCAGCACGCGGCGCAAGCTATTGCCGATCGTGGTGCCGAACCCGCGCTGAAAAGGCTGGGCCGTAAACATACCATACCGCTCCGTCAAGGTCTCGGTATTGGCGACCAAACGTTTGGGTTTCTGAAAGCCCTTAAACATAAAATTCCTCACTTGAGCCCGCGTCTCCGCAGGCTCGGTCCAAGTCCGCTTACTTCGAGTACAACTCGACGATGAGCTGCTCGTTCAATTGGATCTGCACCAGGTCCTCGCGCTTCGGGAGGCTCTGTACACGACCCTTCAAACCTTCCCTGTCCACTTCAATCCAGTTCGGCGCCGGGGCGTGTGCCGTGGCGTCGCGGGCGGACAGGATGGTTGCATTGTTCTTGCTGCTTTCGCGAACGGTGATTTCGTCGCCCACGTTGACCAGGGCGGAGGGGATATTGCACTTGCGGCCGTTGACGTTGATGTGGCCATGCCGCACGATCTGCCGCGCCTGCGCCCGGCTCGTGCCGAAGCCCATGCGGTAGATCACGCTGTCCATGCGGCGCTCCAGGTTCTGCATCAGGTTCTCGCCCGTGATGCCCTTTTGCAGAGCGGCCTTTTCAAATGCGTTGCGGAACTGGCGTTCCAGCACGCCGTATACGCGGCGCACCTTCTGTTTTTCGCGAAGCTGCAGGCCGTAGCCCACGATCTTCTTCGCGCGATCCTTACCATGCTGCCCGGGGATGAAGTTGCGCTTCTCGATCGCGCACTTCTCGCTGTGGCAGCGCTCGCCTTTGAGGTACAATTTCATGCCCTCGCGCCGGCACTGCCGGCAAACGGGGCCAATATATCTTGCCAAGTTGAACTCTCCTAAACCTTCTCTATCTCAGGTGCGGTTTACAGCCGTGGCAGGCCTTCTTCCCGCTTCTATCCGAGCCGCGACCGTCAGGGAGCGGTGCCCCCTCGGATCTACGGCGCCTAGACTCTGCGCTTTTTCGGAGGACGGCACCCGTTGTGCGGGATCGGCGTCACATCTTTAATCGCGCGAACTTCAATGCCGGCCGTGCTCAACGCGCGCACCGCGGATTCCCGGCCCGAACCCGGACCCGATACCCGCACTTCCACCACGCGCAGACCGCTTTCGTTGGCCTTGTTTGCCGCCGTCATCGCCGCCTGCTGCGCTGCGAACGGTGTCCCCTTGCGGGAACCGCGGAAACCCAGCGAACCGGCGCTCGACCAGGAAATCGTATTGCCTTCCTGATCGCTGATCGTGACGATGGTGTTGTTGAAGGTAGCCTGGATATGCACGACGCCCGTGTGGACGACGCGCTTCTCCTTCTTCTTGAAGCTCTTCTTCTTCGTGGACTTCGTTGCTTTAGCTGCTGCTTTAGCTGGTGCTTTCGCCATACAATCCTATTCCCTGCCTAGGTCTTACCGGTCGCCTTCTTCTTGTTCGCAACGGTGCCGCGGCGCGGACCCTTGCGGGTGCGGGCGTTGGTATGTGTGCGCTGCCCGCGTACCGGCAGGCTGCGGCGATGCCGCAATCCGCGGTAGGACCCCATCTCGATGTGACGCTTGATGTTCATCGAGATTTCCTTGCGCAGGTCGCCTTCGACCGCGCCTTCTTCTTCAAGAATCGTACGGACCTTGTTGATTTCGTCTTCCGTCAGATCGCGAATCTTCTTGTCGAAATCGATCCCGGCCCGGTAGAGCAACGACTTCGAACGGGTACGGCCAATGCCGTAGATGTAAGTGAGCCCGATCTCGGCTCTCTTCCCAGGCGGTAAATCCACACCGGCTAAACGTGCCATAGTCTTCTCTCGTTAACCTTGTCTCTGTTTATGTTTCGGGATGACGCAAATGACCCGCACCACGCCCTCGCGACGGATCACCTTGCACTTATCACAAATCTTTTTTACCGACGCTCGCACTTTCATAAAATCCTCAAACTCAAATCCGGGTTGACTCACCGGCCAGCTTTCGCGTAATCCTGCCACGCGTCGGATCGTGAGGCGCCAGTTCCACCTCGACCCTATCGCCCGGAACCAACCGGACAAAATTGCGTTTCACTACTCCCACCAGGTGGGCCAAAACCTTCTGCTGGCCTTCCAGCACTACCAGGTAGATGGCGCTTGGCCGCTCCTCTACCACCGTCGCCGGAACCACTCGCGCCCCCGGCTTCCGGTCGCCTTCTACGGCCTCGTCAGCACCCACGGCCCGTTCTCCGTGACCGCGATGCAATGCTCAAAATGAGCCGAATACGAACCATCCCTGGTCACCGCCGTCCACTTGTCCTTCAACACCATGGCTTCCGGCTTCCCGGCATTCACCATCGGCTCTACCGCCAGGACCATTCCCGGCTTCAGCTTCGGATTCTCGTTTTTGCGATCCACATAGTTCGGGACCTGCGGTTCCTCGTGAAGCTGCGTGCCGATACCGTGGCCCACATACTCCCGGACGATCGAAAACCCGTTGCCCTTGACGTGCTTCTCTACCGTGCCGCACACGTCAAACAGCCGGTTGCCCGGCCGAACCTTTTCGATCGCGAGTTCCAGCGACTCCTGCGTCACCTGGAGCAGTTTCTTCGTCTGCTCGCTCACTTCGCCGATCGGGACAGTGATGGCCGAATCGCCATAATAGCCGTCCAACTTCACCCCGGTGTCGATCGAAACAATATCGCCCTTTTTCAGGACCCGCTTCAGATTCGGCATCCCGTGGACGATCTCGTCGTTCACCGACGTACAAAGAACAAACTTGAAAGCCTCGCCCGCCGCCGGCACATAATAGCCTTTGAAGGCTGGTTTCGCCCCAGCGTCAGCGATCATCTTCTCGGCAGCGACCTCGAGGTCCATCGTCGTGGCGCCCTCGACCGCCAGTTCCTTCGTCTTCTGAAGGACCTCCCAGACCAAAAGCCCGCTGCGCCGCATTTTTTCCAATTCCGCGGCGGTTTTCCGAACTATCAAGCAGACTCCATCGTCATGGCCCAGCAAATCGTCTGATAAATCTTCTCCGGAGGATCGTTACTCGCATCCACCTCAATCACCTTGTGACCGGCCGCCCGGAAGTAATCCAGAACCGGCTTCGTCTGCCGGCAATACGCTTCCAACCGCTCACGTATCACCTCTTCCCGATCGTCGTCCCGGATCACCAAGGCTTGCCCATCCCGGTCGCACACACTATCCACCTTCGGCGGATGGGAACCTACGTTGTACAGCGTGCCGCACATCGGGCACTGACGGCGTCCTGTCAAACGGGCAATAATAATATTGTAATCTACTGCGAGATGGATCACCACCTCGTGAATCCCCCGCTCCTTGAGCCAGGCCGCAAAGTGCGCCGCCTGATCCAGAGTTCGCGGATACCCATCTAAAATAAAGCCGTTAGCGGTGTCCGGCTCACTGAGCCGCTGCTCCACCATCTTGTTGACCACCGCATCCGACACCAGCGATCCCGACTGCATCGCCGCTTCCAGCTTCGTCCCACACTCCGTCCCGGCCCGGATCCGGTCCCGCAGCATGTCGCCAGTCGAGATGTGTGGCACCTCCAGGCAGTGCGTCAACATCTTTGCCTGAGTGCCCTTCCCTGAACCCGGTGATCCGAACAGTACGAGAGCTTTCACAAGATCAGACTAGCGCCGGCCACGAATGCGGCCCGATCGCGGCGTGAATCCTTCGTAATGCCGCATGATGAGCTGCGCCTCGATCTGGTTGATCGTATCCATGGCGACGCCGACGACAATCAACAGAGATGTGCCGCCGAAATAAAAGTTCACGCCCAAGCCTTCCAGTATAAAGCGTGGGAATACGCGGTCGATCCAGTTGCCAAGCAGCGGCAGATGGTTCAGCTTGATCCCCGAAATCATGACGTCCGGAATCAGGCAAAGAATCGACAGATAGATGCCACCCACCACCGTGATCTTGGTGAGGATGTTGTTCATGTAATCCGCCGTATTGCGGCCCGGACGGATGCCCGGGATGAAGCCGCCGTACTTGCGCATGTTATCGGCAGCCTCGTTCGGATTGAAGATAATCGAGACGTAGAAGAAACAGAAGAAGATAATGCCCGCGACGAAGAGCACGTAGTATAACGGTTCGCCGTGCTGGATCGTTTTCAGCGTGGCCGTCAGCCAGCCGATATTTTTCACCCAGGGAAACTGCGCGACCGTCTGCGGGAAGGCCAGGATCGAGCTCGCGAAGATCACCGGGATGACGCCGCCCGCGTTCACCTTCAGCGGCATGTGCGTCGACTGACCACCCATCACGCGGCGCCCGACCACACGTTTGGCGTACTGCACCGGAATCCGGCGCTCGCCGCGCTCCACCAGGACGATGAATGCCACCACCGCGATCATCAAGACGATCAGGACGATCAGTGTGATTGCGCCCCAATCGTGGATCGTGAACACGTGCTGATAAATGTTGGCGATCGCGTTCGGCAGGCCCACCACGATGCCGGTGAAGATGATCAGCGACATCCCGTTACCCACTCCGCGCTCGGAGATCTGCTCGCCGAGCCACATGATGAACGCCGTACCTGTTGTCAGCGAGATGATCGTCAGGAATACGAACCCAATGCCTGGATTGATCACGATTCCCTGCTGCATCCCCTGCAGGCCCTGCGCGATCCCGAAGGATTGCAGCACCGAAAGGATGATCGTCAGGTAGCGCGTCCACTGCGTGATCTTGCGACGCCCCAGTTCGCCTTCCTTCTGCAACTTCTCGAGCGTGGGTACCACCACGGTCAACAACTGCAGAATGATCGATGCCGTAATGTACGGCATGATCCCGAGTGCGAAGACCGTCAGGCGCTTGATGTTGCCGCCTGCAAACAGGTCGAAGAAGCCAAAGATCGACCCCGCGTTGGAGCTGAAAAACTCTTCCCAGCGCTGGATATTGATACCCGGCGTGGGGATGTGGCCGCCCAGACGATACACCGCGAGCAGACCCAGAGTGAACATGAGCCGCTTGCGGAGGTCCGGTACGCGAAAAATATTCGCGAAGGCTTCAAATAGCTTGTTCATCGTACCCTTCGATTCCCGCGCCTACTTCGCTGGCGCGCCGATCGTCTGCGCCGTCCCGCCGGCCTGCTGAATCTTATCCAGCGCCGACTTCGAAAAGTGGTGTGCTTCCACCGTGATCTTACGCGTCAGCACGCCCGTGCCGAGCACCTTCACGCCATCGTACACCTTATTGATCAGGCCCAGCGAGAGCATGGTGTCGATCGTGAACGTGTCGCCTTCCAATTTCTCCAGGCGGCCCAGGTTGACGATCGCGAACTGCTTCTTGAAAATGTTGGTGAATCCGCGCTTCGGCAGGCGGCGGTGGAGAGGCATCTGGCCGCCCTCAAATCCGCGCTTCTGGCTGAAACCCGTCCCCGCGCGCTGGCCCTTGCTGCCGCGCGTCGAGGTCTTGCCGTGCCCCGAGCCCATGCCGCGCCCGACCCGCTTCCGTAACTTGACTTGCCCTTTGGGAGGTTTGATTCCGCTGAGATTCATTGTTTCGTCTCCTTACTCGACCACTTATTCCACTACCATCAGCAGATGCGGAACCTTCTTCACCATCCCGCGGAACACCGGCGTATCGGGGCGCTCCACGATCTGATTCAGCTTGCGCAATCCGAGACCCTTCACGACGCGCTTGTGCTTGTCGGGCGTGCAGATCGGGCTGCGAAACAATTTGATTCGAATCTTGCCTTCCATTAGAGTTTCTCCACTGCCAGGCCGCGCATTTCCGCGACGGTGTTCCTGTCGCGCAGCATTTCCAGCGCGACGATCGTGGCCTTCACCACATTGTGCGGATTGCGGCGGCCGATGGACTTGGTCAGCACATTCGGAACTCCGCACGCCGTGATTACCGCGCGCACCGCGCCACCGGCAATTACGCCGGTACCGGGAGAGGCCGGCTTCAGCAGCACCTGCGAACTCGCGAACACGCCCAGCACCTGGTGCGGGATCGTTGATTCGAGCGAGTTTACGCGGCGCAGATTCTTCTTCGCGGCTTCGATGCCCTTGCGGATCGCCGACGGCACTTCCTTCGCCTTGCCGACGCCATAGCCCACGACCTTCGCCGAGGGATCGCCGATCACCACCAGAGCCGAGAAGCTGAGGTTCTTACCGCCCTTCACCACTTTGGTGACACGGTTGATCGCCACAACCTGCTCTTTGAGATTCAGCGTATTCGGGTCGATGCGCTTCACTGTAGTGTTCATGAATTAAAACTCCAGTCCCGCTTCGCGCGCGGCATCGGCCAGCGCTTTCACGCGCCCGTGATACTGATAGCCGCCGCGATCGAAGACCACGCTCTTGATGCCCTTTTCCTTGGCGCGCTCGGCCACCAGCTTGCCGATCGTCTTGGCAGCGGCAACATTGCCGCCGTTCGCCTTGCCGTCCTTATCCACGCTCGATGCCGACACCAGGGTCTGACCCTGTACGTCGTCGATGACCTGAGCGTAAATGTGCGCCACGCTCCGAAAAACCGCCAGCCGAGGCCGTGCAGCCGTCCCGGAGAGTTTGCGCCGAATGCGCTGGTGAATGCGATTGCGAATTTCTTTCTTTTCGATCTTACGAATCATTTGCCACCCGCCCCGGTCTTACCGACCTTCTTGCGCAGCACTTCGCCCGTGTAACGGATGCCCTTGTTCTTGTAAGGATCCGGCTTGCGGAGTGCGCGGATGTTTGCCGCCACCTGCCCCAGCAACTGGCGATCATATCCCGCCAGCACCAGATGCGTCTGCTTGTCAATCTTCAGATCGACGCCGTCCGGCAGGACCACTTCGATCGGATGCGAGTAGCCCAGCGTGAACGTGGCGATCTTGCCCTTGACGTCGGCGCGGTAACCGATGCCGACAATGTCCAGCTCCCGGATGAAGCCCGCGGACACGCCCTGCACCGCGTTCGCCGCCAGTGCCCGCGTCAGCCCGTGCAGCGCGGCGTACTCGTCGCTTGCGCGTTTCACTTCCAGCCGGCCGTCCACCTGCTCGAACGTGATCCCTTCCGGAATCGGCACCGTGAGCTTGCCCTTCGGGCCCGTCACTTCCAGTTGTTCGCCGACCGATATCTTCACGCTACTCGGCAGCGGGATCGGCTTCTTACCAATTCTCGACATAGTTCCTTCACCTTAACAACCTTGACCGAATCTCAATCACTTCTGCGCGCTGGGTCTCCCCTGGTTGATTCAACCGGGACTACCAGACGCGGCAGAGTATCTCGCCGCCCAAGTGTTCCTTGTGCGCGTCACGGCCCGTCATCACACCCTTCGGGGTGGTCAGTATGTTGATTCCCATCCCGCCCAACACGCGCGGGATATCCGTCTGCCCAACGTATACCCGGCAACCCGGGCGCGAAACGCGCTCGATCGCCGAGATTACCGGCGAATTGTTGTTGGCATACTTCAGGTAAATCTTAATCGTCTTCTTCGCGCCTTCTTCCGCCACCTTGAAGTTAGTGATGTAGCCTTCTTCCTTCAGAATGCGCGCGATTTCCGCTTTTAGCTTGGAAGCCGGCACGTCCACTTTTGGGTGGCGGGCCTGGATCGCGTTGCGTACGCGAGTCAGCATGTCGGCAATGGGATCGCTCGTCATAGTTCTCCTACTAATTCCTACCAGCTAGCCTTGGTCACGCCTGGGATCTCGCCATTCAGGGCGAGCTGGCGGAAACACAAGCGGCAAATGCCAAATTTGCGCAGAAAGGCCCGCGGCCGGCCGCACCGCCAGCAACGGTTCCGGTGACGGCACTGGAGCTTTGGCGTCTTCGCGATTCGGGCCGCTTCCAGTTTTTTGTCTTTCGCAATTTTTGCGGTGGTGGCCATCTTCTATAGTCCTTCTCTCGTCTCTACCCTTTTACCGTCTGGGCCTATTGCCGGAACGGCATACCCATCGTGCGCAACAGCGCCAGGCCCTCCGCATCGGTGCGGGCCGTCGTCGTAATACAGATATTCATTCCCTTGGTCTTGTCCACCTTGGAATAGTCGATCTCCGGGAAGATCAACTGATCCTTGATGCCCAGGGTGTAGTTCCCGCGGCCGTCGAAGCTTTTCGAACTCACGCCGCGGAAATCGCGAACGCGCGGCAGAGCCACGTTCACCAGGCGGTCGAAGAATTCGTACATCCGGTCGCCGCGCAGCGTCACCATGCAGCCGATCGATTGCCCTTCACGCAGCTTGAACTGCGCGATCGACTTCGTGGCCTTCGTGATCACCGGCTTCTGCCCTGCGATCTGCCCCAACTCGTTCACCGCGCCATCCATCAGCTTCGCGTTCTGCGTCGCTTCGCCCATCCCGATGTTGATCGTGATCTTGTCGATCTTCGGCACGGCCATGACGTTCTTGTAGCTGAATTCTTTGCTCAGCGCCGGGACCGTCTTTGTCAGATAAAGCTCTCTCAAACGTGCAGCCATGAAATCCTCACTTCTTATCGAGCGTCTGGCCGCACTTGCGGCAGACGCGCGTACGGCGGGTCTTCCCACCGGCAATGTTGTCGATATGATGCGCGATGCGCACCGCTTTGTGACAGCCCGGGCACACGATCAGCACATTCGAGGCGTTGATCGGGCTCTCGCGCTCCGCAATTCCACCCTTGATCTGCTTTCCGGGGTTGGGACGCGTGTGCCGCTTGATCATCGACACGTGCTCCACCAGGACCTTGCCGGTCTCGCGGTCCACCGCCAGAACCCGGCCCTCTTTGCCCTTGTCACGGCCGGTGATCACCTTTACCGTGTCTTCCTTCTTGAGATCGATTCGTACCGGTTCGGCCGGCTTCCGTTTCGCGATTGCCATTAGATTACCTCGGGGGCCAACGACACGATCTTCATAAACTTCTTATCGCGCAGTTCCCTCGCGACCGGTCCGAAAACACGCGTTCCCACCGGCTCGCCCACATCGTTGATCAACACCGCCGCGTTCGAATCGAAACGAATATAGGTTCCGTCTTTCCGCCGCGTTTCCTTGCGCATGCGGACGATCACGCAGCGCACCACTTTGCCCTTCTTGATCGCCGAATCGGGGGCCGCCTCTTTCACCGCGGCGGTAACGACGTCGCCTAAGCCGGCGCGCAGGCCGAGGTCGCCGCCGCGCGGCAGAATGCAGGAAAGCCTGCGCGCGCCGCTGTTATCGGCCACCTCGAGAATTGTACGCATTCCAATCATAAATTTATCTCCGCGGGCACGACTGGCCTTCCGGCCGGTCTCCTATACCTTTACGTCCAGATCTTTCGGCTGCGCACCGACCTGCGGCGCCCGCCGCATGATGTCCGCCAGCCGCCACCGCTTCAGCTTGCTCAACGGACGGCACTCGATAATTCGAACCACATCGCCCAGATTCGCCCGGCCTTCTTCATCGTGCGCATAGAACTTCTTGCGCTTGCCGATGATGCGCTTATACAGGGGATGAGGCACACGGCGGCTAACTTCGACGACGATGGTCTTCTGCATCTTGGTCGAGACCACTTCGCCGACCTTCTCGTTCTTTAACGCTTTCTTGGGTTCGGTTTCGGCCATGTTACTTCTTCTCCCCCGCCAGTTCCCGCTCGCGCAGGATGGTGTTCATACGCGCCCGGTCCTTCCTCATCTGGCGGACCTTTTTCAGGCCGTCCATCTGGCCCATCGACATCTGAAAATGAAGACGAAACATCTGCTCGTCCATTTCCTTCAATTTGTTCTTTAATTCGTGCTCGTCAAGATCGCGAACGTTCTGCGCCTTCATAATCAGTTACTCCGAGTCTTCCCGGCCGACAAACTTCGTCCGAATCGCCAGTTTGTGCGCCGCCAGCCGCATTGCCGCCAGCGCCGTCTCCCGATCCACGCCTTCCATCTCGAAAAGAATCTTTCCGGGACGGATCACGGCCACCCACTCTTCCGGTGCGCCTTTACCCTTACCCATACGCGTTTCAGCCGGCTTCTTGGTGATCGGCTTGTCCGGGAACAGCCGGATCCACACTTTGCCGCCGCGCTTGATGGAGCGCGTCATGGCCACACGGGCGGCTTCAATCTGCCGCGACGTGATCCACGCGCATTCCAGCGCCTTTAACCCGAATTCACCGAAAGCGATTGACGAACCGCGCCAGGCCTTGCCGGTCATGCGCCCGCGCTGCTGCTTTCTGTACTTGACCTTCTTTGGCATCATCATGGCGGTATGCCCTCAATTCCTTATTGGTTGTCCCCGGACCCTTCCGGCTTTTGCTCGGCGGCCGGTGTAGTCTCGGTGGGTTTGGTCTCGGCGGGCTTCACATCGCCCGATCCGGTTTCCGCACCCGGTGTTTCCTGACGCACTTCCTGCTTCCAGGAAGGCTGCTGCGGCGCCATCAACGGCGGCAAAATCGGCGCTACCGGACGGGCTGCGGGACGCGGCAGATCGCTCGGCGGAGTCTGCACCGCCGGACCGGTCGCTTCCACGGGAGGCGCCGACTGCACCGGCGGACGATCGCCGCCGCGGTCGCCGCCACGGTATCCGCCGCGGTCGCCACCACGATCCCCGCCACGGTTGTCACCCCGATTGTCACCACGGCTGTCGCGATCACCGCGACGGTCGGGACGGCGGTCGCGCTGTTCGCGCCTGGGCTCCGGCTCGGGCAGCAGATTGCGCCGCTTCGTCAGATCCAGAATTTCGCCCTTGTACAACCACGCCTTGATTCCGATCACGCCGTACGTCGTGTGCGCTTCGGCGAAACCGTAATCGATGTCCGCACGCAGGGTGTGCAGCGGAAGCTGCCCCTGCAGATACCATTCGCTGCGCGCGATTTCCGCGCCGTTCAACCGGCCGCTCACGCGAACCTTGATGCCCTTGCAGCCGAAGCGCAGCGCCGAATCCACCGCCTTGCGCATCGCGCGGCGGAACGCCACGCGCTTCTCGAGCTGCAGCGCGATCGACTCGCTCACCAGCTGCGCATCCAGCTCCGGCTTGTGGACTTCCTGAATGTCGATGAAGACTTCACGCTTGGTCTTCTTCGCCATGTCCTGCTTGAGCTTCTCGATCTCCGCGCCCTTGCGTCCGATGATGATGCCCGGACGCGAGGTGCGGATCGTGACCCGCAGCTTATTGCCCGGGCGATCCACTTCGATCGAGCTCACGCCCGCGCTCTTCAACCGCTCGCGCAGCGCAGCCTTCAATTCGAGATCTTCCTGCAGCAGCTTCGCGTAGCCCTGCTTGGCGAACCAGCGCGAGCGCCAGGGCTTGTTGAACCCCAGCCGGAATCCGTATGGGTGAACTTTCTGTCCCATTATGCTTCTTTCTCCGTCACCTTAATGACGATATGTGCCAAACGACGCTGATACCGGTACGCGCGCCCCATCGGAGCCGGCCGCACTCGCTTCATGCGCGGACCTTCATTCACGTAGGCCTCGGTAACGAACAACTGATCGACATCCACGTTTTCGTTGCGGTTCGTCGCGTTGGCGATGGCGCTCTGCAGCACCTTCTCCACCGTCGGCGCGATGCGCTTGTTGGTGGTGCGCAGCGTGGTCAGCGCTTTTCCCGCCTGCTGGCCGCGGATCAAATCCACTACCAGCCGCGCTTTCTGCGGGGAGACTCGGATGTATCGTGCTTCCGCTTTTACTTGCATGACTGATCCTCTATACCGTCTTACTGCCTACGACGGCTTCGAACTCTTCTCCGTGGCCGCCTTCACCGAATGGCCCTTGAACGTGCGGGTCGGCGAAAACTCGCCCAGCTTGTGACCCACCATGTTCTCCGTCACGTACACCGGGATGAACTTCTTCCCGTTGTGCACCGCGATCGTGTGCCCCACAAATTCCGGGAGAATCGTGGAACGCCGTGACCAGGTGCGGATCACCTTCTTCTCGCTAGCCGCATTCAGCACCATGAGCTTGGCTTCCAGGTGCGTGTCGGTAAACGGTCCCTTCTTTACGCTTCTACCCATTCCTTACCTCTTCTTGCTCTTGCGGTTGACGATCCACTTATCGGTGCGCTTGTTGTTGCGCGTCTTGAAGCCGCGGGTCGGCTGGCCCCAAGGCGTAACCGGATGACGGCCGCCCGAAGTCTTGCCCTCGCCGCCGCCGTGCGGGTGATCCACCGGGTTCATGGATACGCCGCGATTGTGCGGCGTCTTTCCCATCCAGCGCGTGCGTCCCGCCTTGCCCAACGATACATTCTCGTGGTCCACGTTGCCGACCTGCCCCACCGTCGCCATGCATTCCACGGCAACCCGGCGGATCTCGCCGGAGGGCAGTTTCAGCAGCGCCAGGCCGCCTTCGCGCGATACCAACTGCGCCTGCGATCCCGCCGAACGCGCCATCTGACCGCCCTTGCCGGGCTTCAGCTCGATGTTGTGCACGATCGTGCCGGCCGGGATGTTCTTCAAAGGCAGCGCGTTGCCGATCAGAATATCGGCCGTCGCCCCGCTCATGATCTTCATTCCCACCTTCAGCCCGTCGGGCTGCAGGATGTAACGCTTCTCGCCGTCCGCGTAATTCAACAATGCGATCCGGCTGCTGCGGTTCGGATCGTATTCGATCGCCGCCACTACCGCCGGAATTCCCGACTTATCGCGCTTGAAATCCACCACGCGATACGCCTGCTTGGCGCCGCCGCCGATGAATCGCGACGTCACCCGGCCCGTGCTGTTCCGTCCGCCGGTCCGCTTCTTCGGCTCCACCAGCGACTTTTCCGGCGTCTGCTTGGTGATGTCCTCGCGAGAAACTACCGTCTGGAAGCGGCGCGTCGGGGTCGTGGGTCTATAACTCTTGATAGGCATGTTCGGTTCCCCTTAAATCTCCGCGAAGTCGGGGACTTTCTCGCCCGCCTTCAGTTTCACGTAGGCCTTCTTCCAGTCGGAGCGATATCCGGAGAAACGTCCCCGGCGCCGCAGCTTGCCTTCAAACGTCGCGGTGCGGACTTCATCCACCTTGACCTTGAAGAGCTTCTCGACCGCACTCTTGACCTGCGTCTTGTTGGCATCGGCGCTCACTTCGAAACACAGCGTGCGCTCGTTATCTTTTTTCAATACGCCCTTCTCGGTGACGAGCGGACGGCGAATCACTTCATAGAGGGTCATTTTGCCAGTGCCTCCGAGAACTTCCGCGCGGCGGCTTCGCTGATCAGTACGCTCTTGTGCCCCAGCAGGTGATACGGGTTCACTTCGCGCGTGGCCAGCAGCGTCACGCCCTTCAAATTGCGGATCCCCAGCTCCAGGTTGCGGTTGTCGTCGTTATCCACCACGAGAACCGTCCGGCCAGCTTCCAGCTTGCCCAGCACGTTCATGGCGTTCTTCGTCTTGTGGTCGCCGAAACTGAACGACTGCACGACCTTCAACTCGCCATCCCGAACCTTCGCCGAAAGCGCCGAGCGCAGCGCGCCTACCAGCATCTTCTTCGGCAGCTTATAGCTGTAATCGCGCGGCTGCGGTCCGTGGACCGTCGCACCGTGGCGCCACAGGGGAGAACGCACCGAACCGATACGCGCCCGGCCCGTGCCCTTCTGCTTCCACAGCTTCTTGCCCGAACCGGAAACTTCGCGGCGCACTTTCGTGGCGTGCGTTCCGGCGCGCAGGCTGGCCTGATACTGGCGAACCGCTTCGTACAGCAGCGATTCGTTGACCTCGGCGCCAAACACATCGTCGGCCAGTTCGACCGAGCTTACTACGGTATTATTCAAATCCACTACATCGACTGTCGGCATGGCAGTTACCTCTTCGACCTCCGCACCAGCACGTATCCGCCATTCGGACCCGGAACCGCGCCCTTCACCACCAGCACATTGTCCTCGGTGTCGACGTCGATCACTTCGAGATTGCGCACAGTGACCTGCGCGTTCCCCAAGTGACCGCCCATCCGCATACCCGGAACCACACGCGACGGGAAGCTGGATGCGCCGATCGAGCCCGGTGCACGGTGGAACATCGAACCGTGCGAGCCTTCGCCGCCACGGAAGTGGTGACGCTTGACCACGCCGGCGAAGCCCTTACCCTTGCTGATGCCGATCACATCTACTTTGTCCTTGGGCTTGAACTGATCCACCAGCACTTTATCGCCGGTCTTCAGATCGTCCGACCCAGGTCCCAGCGGGAATTCGCGCATGAACTTCGCGCCTTCCACGCCGGCTTTCTTCAGGCGGCCCGCTGTCGGCTTGTTGATCCGCTGCGGCTTGATGAACTCCACCAGCCCGAGCTGCACCGCATCGTATCCGTCGGTGGACGGCGTCTTGCGCTGCACCACCATGCACGGACCCGCCTTCAGCAGGGTTACCGGCACCACTTGCCCATCGGGCCGGAATATCTGCGTCATTCCAATCTTCTTGCCAAGGATTCCTGGACTCATGTCAACTTCCTTGAGGGCACAGCTCGCTCACGCGGCCGTCGGCCCAAAAATTTCTCAAACTACTTTCCAAACGCTTTGATTTCGACATCCACGCCCGCCGGCAGATCGAGCTTCATCAGCGCGTCTACCGTCTGCTGCGTGGGTTCCAGAATGTCAAGCAACCGCTTGTGCGTCCGGATTTCAAATTGCTCCCGCGACTTCTTGTCTACGTGCGGCGAGCGCAATACTGTCGTGATCGTGCGCGAAGTGGGCAGCGGAATCGGGCCGGCGACTGTCGCACCGGTCCGCTTCGCGGTATCCACAATTTCCGTCGTCGACTGATCGAGGATGCGGTGATCGTATGCCTTCAGACGGATTCGAATGCGTTCTCTCAATGCCATTTGGTTATGCCTACTTTATGATTTCGGTAACCGTACCGGCGCCGACCGTGCGGCCGCCTTCGCGAATCGCGAAGCGCAACCCCTTGTCCATGGCCACCGGAGTGATCAGTTCCACTTCGAGGCTCACGTTATCGCCCGGCATCACCATCTCCG